>DKBI01000202.1 GCA_002451175.1 Betaproteobacteria bacterium UBA6904 | reverse complement strand
AACGAACTCGGCGTGTTCGCGATGACCGACAAGGGGCTGCGCGCCGTGACCAACCCGTCGGCGCTGTTCCTTTCGCAGCACGCGGCGAACGTCGCAGGGTCGTGCGTCCTCGCTACGCTGGAAGGCTCGCGCCCGCTGCTGGTGGAGATCCAGGCGCTCGTGGACACCGCGCAATCGCCCAGCCCGCGCCGGCTGTCGGTGGGANNGGCGTGCGCATCGGCGAGCCCGCCGCCGATCTCGCGGTGACGCTCGCCGTCGTGTCGTCGCTCACCGATCGCGCGATTCCCGGCAAGGTGGCGGTGTTCGGCGAGATCGGCCTCGCCGGCGAGGTGCGTCCCGCGCCGCGCGGGCAGGAGCGGCTGAAGGAGGCCGCCAAACTGGGCTTCGAGCGCGCGATCGTCCCGAAGGCCAATCAGCCGAAAGGCCGGATCGCCGGGCTGGAGGTCATTGCGGTGGAGCGCGTCGAGCAGGCGGTCGCCGCGCTGCGGGACTTGTAGCCAGGCCGTGCCGCGCTCGGCGGCGCGATGACCCTCAGGACGCGCTGCCCGGCGCGACGCCGCCCAGGGTGCGCGCGAAGGCGTCCACCTGCGCCCAGTCGGTGAATTCGACGACGGCGCTCGGGTCCGTGGGGCCCTTGGTGATGAGCATGATGAAGCGGATGGCGAGCCGGTCCCAGAACGCATAGCGCGGGTAGTCGAGCCTGCCGGCGAACACGGCGAGCCGTTCGGGGCGCCAGCCCAGCCGCTGGAGAAACTTGCGCAGGTAGGGATTGGTGTCGGGCGTGTTCTTGTTCGGCTTGCGCGCGACGATGTTGACCGAGAAGAACGCGCAGCGCCGGCGCTCCAGCTCCGCGCGGCGCGCGCGCATGAATTCGGCGACGTACGGCCGGTGGTTGCCGTAGCGGATGCTCGCGCCGATGACGACCGCGTCGTACGGCGCGAGATCGACGGCGGGATTCGATTTCAGTTCGGCGATCGTCACCGCGTGGCCCTCGCGCTCGGCGGTCTGCTTGAGGCGTTCGCAGATTGTCACGGTGTGGCCGTCCACCGTCGAGTAGAGGATCAGGATGCGGCTCATCGCGTCTCCAGGGCAAGCTGCGCCGCGCGCACGCCGCTGCGCACCGCGGCCTCCAGCGTCGGCGGGTATTCCGGGTCGGTGTGGTCGCCCGCGAGAAACAGTCCCGGCGTCGCGGTCGTCGGGGCGCAGCGCTGCAGCCCGTGCGCGCAGGTAATGGTAGCGCGCTTTTCGACGATGACCTGCGACCACTCGGGTTCCGGCAGGCCGCCGAGCGCGCGGCTGATCTCCCCGTGGCAGCGGATGGCGAGCTCGTCGTGCGCCATCTGCTGATGGCTGCCCTGCGCGCTGATGACGCAGGCCAGCCGACCCTCCGCGCCGAGCAGCGCGCCGCAGTCGAAGGCCCACTGCACCAGCGTGTCGGCGAAGCCGAGCATCGGAAACGCAAGGCGCACCGTCCGCGGGTACTGCAGGTAGCAGGTGACGATCGGCTGGTAGGTGAACGCCGGCAGCGGACCGACGAGGGACGCAAACGGCGCGAGTTGGTGGGGGCCGACCGCGAGGATCACGCGCGAGAACGGTTCGCCGTCGACGGCGAGCGCCGGCGTGAGTTCGCGCACCCGGTGCGGCGCGCGGATTTCCCCGCCGCGCTCGCGCACGAATTGCGCCGCGGGCTCGGGAAACAGGTGCGACAGGTCGACGCGCGGCAGCAGCAGGTCGCTCGCCCCTTCGCCGCCGGCCAGCGAGTCGCGCAGCACGTTGGCGAAGACCTGCGCCGAGGCGAGATGCGTCGGCGTGTTGAGCGCGGCGAGACACAACGGGCGCCAGAGGAAATGGCCGATGCGGCCGTCCTGCGCATGGCGCGCGAGCAACGCGTCCACCGGGCAGTCGGGGACGACGCGGAACTGCGCTCGGCGCAGCGCCCGCATGAAGCGCACCGCGCCGAGCCGCTCGGCGAACGGCACGCCGCGCGCCCCGAGCAGGCCGCCGAGCAAGCCGAGCGGCGCCGGCCACCACAGCGCGCGCAGGGCGAAGCCGCTCGCGTAGCGCAGCTCCAGCGGCAGCCGCAGCACGGCGTCCGCGGGCGTGCCGACCTCGCGCATGAGGCGGCGCAATTCCGCGTAGGCGCCGACGAGCAGGTGCTGGCCGTTGTCGAGCTCGCGCCCGCGCGCGCTCACGCGCCGCGCCCGCCCGCCGAGCACGGCGCCCGCATCGAACACCGTCGCGCGCGCGCCGCGGCCGGCGAGCGTCACCGCGGCCGCCATGCCGGCGTAGCCACCGCCGATCACCGCAACGTTGAGCGATCCGTGCATTTCGGGACTCAACCGCTCAACCAGGTCGTCCAGGCGATCCAGAGCTTGCGCAGCGGCGTGAGCGACGTGCGGTGGGTGAGCACGCGAAAGCCGTCGCGCTCGATCTCGGCGAGCAGCGCGCGATAGATAGCGGCCATGATCAGCCCCGGTCGCTGCGCGCGACGATCCTGCGCCGGCAGCAGGGCGAGGGCGCGCTCGTAGTACGACTCGGCGCGCCGCGTCTGGAACGTGATCAGCTCGCGGAACGCGTCGCCGCCGCGCGCCTGCAGCAGGTCGGCGGCGGTGAGGCCGAAGCGCCGCAGGTCTTCCATCGGCAGGTAGATGCGGCCCTTGCGCGCGTCCTCGCCGACGTCGCGCACGATGTTGGTGAGCTGGAACGCGATGCCGAGCGCGCGGGCGTACTCGAGCGTGCGCGGATCGCGGTAGCCGAAGATGCCGGCGGCCAGGAGGCCCACGACGCCGGCCACGAGGTGGCAGTACTGCTCCAGCGCGGCGAAGTCGAGATAGCGCGTCTGCGTGAGATCCATCTCCATCCCGGAGAGGATCTCGCCCAGGCGCGCCTCGGTGATGCCGAACGGCGCGAGCGCCGGCTGCAGGGCGCGCGTGACGGGGTGCTGCGGATGGCCGGCGAACAGGTTCGCGATCTCCACGCGCCACCAGCCGAGCTTGGCCGCCGCGAGCTGCGGCTCCTGGCCGCTGTCGACGACGTCGTCCACCTCGCGGCAGAACGCGTAGAGGGCGGTGATCGCGCGGCGCCGCTCGGGGGGCAGGAACAGGAACGCGTAATAGAAGCTCGAGCCGCTCGCGACGGCCTTCGCCTGGCAATAGGCATCCGGGCTCATAGGGCCCGCCAGATTAGCAGCGCCCAGTCCCCGGCGCGCAGCACGGGGCGCCGCCGGAACATGTCGTAGTCCGCCGCGCGCAGCTTCTCCAGGATGCGCAGGCCGCCCTGGACCGTGACCGCGATCTCGAAAGCGACCCGCCCGGCCAGCTGGCCGGTCAACGGCTGGCCCGAGAGCATCAGCGCCCGCGCCCGGTCGCACTGCGCCTGCATCAGCGCCTGCCAGGCGGCATCGCAGCGGCCCGCGGCGATCTGCTGTTCGGCGACGCCGAAGCGCCGCAATGCGTCCTGCGGCAGGTACACGCGCCCCTTCGCCCAGTCGATCGCCACGTCCTGCCAGAAGTTGATGAGCTGCAGGCTGGTGCAGATCGCGTCGGAACGCTCGACGGCGAGCGCATCACGCCGCCCGAACAGATGCAGCAGCAGCCGGCCCACGGGGTTCGCCGAGCGCCGGCAATAGTCGAGCAGCTCCGCATCATCGGCGTAGCGGGTCTTCACCACGTCCTGCGAGAAGGCATCGAGCAGGTCGCGAAACGGCGCCAGCGGCAGCGCGTGCGCGCGCACGATGCGCGCCACCTCGCGAAACAGGGGCGTCTGCGGCGCCGCGCCGCGTTCCAGGCGGTCGAGTTCATCCCGGTAGCCACGCAACGCCTCCAGGCGCATCGCCGCCGGCGCGTCGCCCTCGTCCGCGAGGTCGTCGGCGCTGCGCGCGAAGCGGTAGATGACCGCGACCGGATCGCGCAGTGGCGTGGGCAGCAGCCACGACGCCACCGGAAAGTTTTCGTAATGCCCTGTTGCCAACGCTTGATTCCCAAGAGAAAACCGGCCGTTCACGCGCGGGGCCGGTGGACGATCGGCAGTATAATCATGCGTTCCGGAGTGCCGCTGGCCTCGAGCGAAGGTGGCGGAATTGGCAGACGCACTGGATTTAGGTTCCAGCGCCGCGAGGCATGCGGGTTCGAGTCCCGCCCTTCGCACCACCGGGGATTCGGACGGATCGTCAGAAAGGGTCGGTTAGGCATGGTCGCAGAAGTGGAAACGCTGGGAACGCTCGAACGACGCGTGTCGATGTCGGTGCCGGTGGCGGACATCGAGCGCAGGGTCGACGAGCGCTTGAAGCAGCTCGCCCGCAACGCCAAGCTGCCGGGATTCCGGCCGGGCAAGGTGCCCATGAAGTTCGTGGCGCAGCAGTACGGGCCGCAGGTGCGCTCCGAAGTGCTCGCCGACGCGGTGCAGAAGGCCTTCGGCGAGGTCGTCAAGGAGGCCAATCTGCGCGTCGCCGGGTACCCGCGCATCGAGAAGAAGGACGGCGAGAGCGCGGCCGATCGGCTGGAATTCGACGTCACCTTCGAGGTGTATCCCGAGGTCAAGGTCGGCGACCTGGCGGCCGCCACCATCGAGCGGCCGCAGGTGGCGGTGGACGACGCGGCGATCGACAAGACCCTGGAGATCCTGCGCAAGCAGCGCGGCGAGTGGGCTGCCGCGGAGCGCGCGGCGCAGGACGGCGACCGCCTGACGGTGGATTTCGCGGGCCGCATCGGCGGCGAGCCGTTCGAGGGCGGCCAGGCGGCGGACTTCGTCTTCCCGCTCGGCGAAGGGCGCATGCTCCCGGAGTTCGAGACGGCGGCGCGCGGCATGCAGCCGGGCGAGACCAAGTCCTTCGAGCTGAAGTTCCCCGACGATTACGCCGGCAAGGCAGTCGCGGGCAAGACCGCGACGTTCGAGCTGACGCTGAAACGGGTCGAGGAGCTGCGGCTGCCGGCGCTGGACGCGGAATTCGCCCGGCGGCTCGGCGTTGCCGACGGCGATCTCGACAAGATGCGCAGCGAAGTGCGCGCGAACGTGGAGCGCGAGGTGCGCAAGCGCGTGGAGGGCCGGGTCAAGACGCAGGTCATGCAGCGGCTGATGGACGCCACGCCGCTCGAGCTGCCGAAGTCGCTCGTCGAGGAGGAAACGCAGCAGCTCGTCGAGCGGGCGGCGGCCGACCTCAAGGCGCGCGGCGTGAAGCTGGAAGACGTGCCGCTGGATCCGCAGGTGTTCGAGGCGAATGCGCGGCGCCGCGTGACCCTCGGCATCATCATCGGCGAGCTGGCGCGCGCCGAGAAGCTGCAGCCCAAGCCGGCGGACGTGCGCGCGCTGATCGACGCGGAGGCGCAGTCCTACGAGAACCCCGCCGAGATGGTAAAGTGGTTCTATATGCAGCCGCAGCGCTTGTCCGAGATGGAAAGCCTCGCGCTCGAAAACAATGTCGTCGGCTGGGTCTTGGCGAAGGCGCAGGTGACCGACACGCCGGTTTCCTTTGACGAACTGATGGGCGGCGCATGAACCTGCATGGTCTCACGAACGGCCTACCCGGCGGCGCGGCCGCCGCGCAGGCGGCGGCCGAAACCCGCGGCCTGGGTCTCATCCCGATGGTCATCGAGCAGTCGGGGCGCGGCGAGCGCGCCTACGACATCTATTCGCGGCTCCTCAAGGAGCGCGTGGTGTTCCTCGTCGGCCCGGTCAACGAGGTCACCGCGAACCTGGTGGTCGCGCAGCTGCTGTTCCTCGAGTCG
>DKBI01000150.1 GCA_002451175.1 Betaproteobacteria bacterium UBA6904 | reverse complement strand
CCACCTGCGCGGCTACACCGTGGCTTCGGAAGTGCTCGGCATTCCCGTGAAGACCGATCCGCTCGTCACCGACGGCAAGGCGGATCTCGTCAAGGCCTTCCAGGACGCGACAGCGGTGTTCGATTCGGCCGGTGTGTGCGTGTTCACGACGTTCGCGTGGACGCTGGCCGACCTTTCGCCGCAGCTCGACGCAGCCTGCGAGGGCGACTGGTCGATGGACCGGCTGGCCGTCGTCGGCGAGCGCATCTGGAACATGGAGCGCCTGTTCAACAACGCGGCCGGTTTCACGGCGAAGGACGACGATCTGCCGCCGCGCCTGAAGACCGAGCCGGCGAAAACCGGTCCGGCGAAGGGCAAGGTGAACGGCATCGACAAGATGCGTCCCGAGTACTACAAGGCGCGCGGCTGGGACGACAAGGGCGTTCCCACCAAGGAAACGCTGGCGCGCCTGGGTCTGTAGCCGGCACTTTCCGCAACCGAGGGCGCAGACGGGTTCTGCGCCCTCCGCGTTTCTGCACGGTCAACCACGGGGGCATGTCATGAAGCACGTCATCATTGGAAACGGTCCGGCCGGCGTGGTCGCCGCCGAGACGCTGCGTCGCGGAGATTCGAACGCCGAGGTCGTCCTGGTCGGCGACGAGGCGGAACCCCCCTATTCGCGCATGGCGATCCCCTACCTCCTGACCGGCGGCATCGCCGAGCAGGGAACGTACCTGCGCAAGGACCAGGATCACTACAGCCGGCTTGGCATCCGCCTGATCCAGGCGCGCGCCGAGAAACTGGATGCGAAAGCGCGCGCGGTGAGCCTGTCCAATGGCGAGAAGCTGGCCTACGACCGGGTGCTGATCGCCACCGGCTCGCATCCGATCCGCCCGGCGATCCCCGGCATCGACGGCCCCAACGTGCACCCGTGCTGGACGCTCGCCGACGCGCGCCAGATCGCGGCCAAGGCGAAGCCCGGCGCGCGCGTCGTTCAGCTCGGCGCNNGGCTGCATCATTCTCGAATCGCTCGCCGCGCGCGGGGTGAAGCTGTCCGTCGTCGAAATGGGCGATCGGATGGTGCCGCGCATGATGACCGCCGCCGCGGGCCAGCTCATTCACAAGTGGGTCGAGAGCCAGGGCGTGAAGGTGCACCTCGGGGCGCGTGCCGAGGCGATCAGCGCGGCCGGCGGCGCGATGAAGGTGAAGCTGTCCAACGGCCAGACGCTCGACTGCGATCTGCTCATTTCCGCCGCGGGCGTGCGCCCCAACATCGCGTTTCTCGAGGGCAGCGGCATCAAGGTCGCCGACGGCATCCTCGTGGACAAGCGCATGCAGACGAGCGTCACCGGGATTTTCGCGGCCGGCGACGTCACGGAAGCCGAGGGGTTCCACAGCGGCCGCCCCGAGTTGAACGCGATCCAACCCAACGCGGTGGATCAGGCGCGCATCGCGGCGCTCAACATGCTCGGCGGCGACACGCTGTTGCAGGGCAGCCTGGCGATCAACGTCCTCGACACGCTCGGCCTGGTGTCGTCCTCGTTCGGCCAATGGCAGGGCGTGCCGAAATCGGAAGGCGGCAGCAGCGTCGAGCTGGTGGACGATGCGCATTACCGCTACCTGTCGCTGCAGTTCGCCGGCGACGTGCTGGTCGGCGCCACGAGCATCGGCTGGACGGACCACGTCGGCGCGCTGCGCGGCCTGATTCAGGGACGCGTGCACCTGGGCAGCTGGAAGGCGGCGCTGCTCGCGGATCCGACGCAGTTCATGGCAGCGTACCTCGCCGCCGCGCAGAAAGTCGCATGAGGGTCACGCTCAAGCTCTACGCGACGCTCGCCGATCACCTGCCCGCGGAGGCTGCAGGAACCAACGCCCTGCCGCTCGACGTGCCGGAGGGGACGACGGTGGACGCGATGATCGAGCGCTTCAACCTGCCCCGCAAACTGTGCCACCTGGTGCTGATCGACGGCACGTTCGTTCCGCCGGGCGAACGCGCCGGACGAGCCCTCGCCGCCGGCGAAACGCTGGCGATCTGGCCGCCCATCGCGGGCGGCTAGGCTCGCGGGGAATACCGGCCCCGATGCAGCTGTCCCGGTCCGTCGAGATGACGACGACGCGCAGCGACTTCGCGCGCCTGCTGCCCGCGGCCGTAGGCCACGCCCCGTACGTCGAAGACGGCAACGCCTTCCTGCACCGCGACGGCGCACGGACCTGGCGCATCCGGCTGACGCCGCTGGCGGACCTGCGCATCGGCCTGATCCGCCTGGAGCGCCAGCGCGTCGAATTCGATTTCGAGGGCCATTCCGCCGCGGAGATCGAGGCGTTCCTGAAGCGCTTCGAGCTCTACATGCGGCGCGGCGGCGGCTGAGCGCCGCCGGATGCGCTACGACGCGTTGGCCGCGTCCGAGGCCGGCCGGCGCACGCGGAACCACGCCGCGTAGAGCGCCGGGACGAAGAGCAGCGTCAGGATCGTCGCGACCAGCAGCCCGCCCATGATCGCGAACGCCATCGGTCCCCAGAGCACGCTGCGCGAGAGCGGAATCATGGCGAGCATGGCCGCCGCGGCTGTCAGCGTGATCGGCCGGAAGCGCCGCACCGCTGCCTCGCGGATCGCGACCCAGTCGGGCAGTCCGGACGCGCGATCCTGCTCGATCTGGTCCACGAGGATCACGGTGTTGCGCATGATCATGCCGCCCAGGGCGATGCTGCCCAGCATCGCGACGAAGCCGAAAGGCTTGGAGAACACGAGCAGCGCGAGCGCCACGCCGACGACGCCGAGCGGCCAGGTGAGCAGCACCATGAAGCTGCGCGAGAAGCTGCGCAACTGCATCATGAGCAGCGCCATGATCACCGCGAGCATCATCGGCATGCCGGCCGCGATGGACGACTGCGCCTTGGTGTTCTCCTCCCAGGCGCCGCCCGCCTCGATCCGGTAGCCGGCCGGCAGCGACCGGCGGATCTCCGCGAGCGACGGCGTGATCGCCTCGGTGACGTCCGGCGCCTGGACGCCGTCGACGATGTCGGCGCGCGCCGTCAGCGCGAGCTCGCGGCTGCGGTGCCACAGGATCGGCTCCTCCAGCGCCTGCTCGATGCGCGCCACCTGCGCCAGCGGCACGCTGCGCCCGCCCCCCGCCGGCACCGTCAGCTCGCCGAGCGCGTCGAGCGATCCGCGCTCCTCGGCCGGCGCGCGCAGCACCACGTCGATCAGCCGGTCGTTTTCGCGGTACTGCCCGATCGGCACGCCGCTCACCACGGCGGCGACCGCCCGCGAGACGCTCTGCGACGACACGCCGAGCGCCCGCGCGCGGTCCTGGTCCACCTCGACGCGCAGCGCGAGCACGCGATCGCCCCAGTTGAGGTTCACGTCCACGGTATGCGGGTTCGCGCGCATGCGCTCGGCAACGCGCTCGGCGATGATCTTGAGCTGCGCCGCGTCGGGGCCGATCACGCGGAACTGCACCGGGTAGTTGACCGGGGGGCCCAGCGGCACGCGGGTGACGCGGCCGCGCACGCCCGGAAAGTCCTCGGCCAGCGCCCGTCGCAGCTTGGCGATCACGCGCTCGCGGGCGCCGATGTCCTTCGTCAGCACGATGAGCTGGGCGAAGTTGGTGCGGAACAGCTGCTGGTCCAGCGACAGGAAGAAGCGCGGCGAGCCGTTGCCGACGTAGGCCACGTAGCTCGCCACGTCGGCGTCGCCCTCGAGAAGTTTCTCGACGCGCGCCGCCTCGTGCGCCGAAGCGCCGATGGAGGCCCCCTCGGGCAGCCACAGGTCCACCATCAGCTCCACGCGGTTCGACGAGGGGAAGAACTGCTTCTCGGTGAACCCCATGCCGGCAACGCCGAGCACGAGCGTCGCGCCGGTGGCGACGAGCACGGTCTTGCGATGCACGATGCACCAGTCGATCACCGCGCGCAGCCTGCGGTAGAAGGGCTTGGTGTAGACGTCGCGCGGCTCCTCGCCCTCGCCCACCGGATGCTCGCGCAACAGGAGGCTGCCGATGAATGGCGTCGCGATCACCGCGGCGAACCAGGAGATCACCAGCGCGAGCGAGGTGACGGCGAAGATGCTGAACGTGTACTCGCCGGTATTGGACTTGGCGGTGGCGATGGGCAGGAACCCCGCCGCGGTGATGAGCGTCCCCGAGAGCATCGGGAACGCGGTCGAGGTGTAGGCGAAGGTCGCCGCGCGCAACCGGTCGTAGCCCTCCTCCAGCTTGCGCGCCATCATCTCCACCGCGATCATCGCGTCGTCCACCAGCAGGCCGAGCGCGATGATGAGCGCGCCCGTGGAGACGCGGTGCAGATCGATGTCGAGCCAGCGCATCGCCAGGAAGGTCGCGGCCAGCACCAGCGGGATGGTGAGGGCCACGACGAGCCCCGTGCGCAGCCCGAGCGAGAGGAACGACACCACCAGGACGATGGCGACCGCCTCGAGCAGCGAGCGCATGAATTCGCCGACCGCGGCCTGGACGATGCGCGGCTGGTCGGAGACCTGCTCGAACTCGATGCCGACCGGAAATTCGGACTGCAGGCGCCTCATCGTGGCGCGCAGATCCTCGCCCAGGCGCAGCACGTCGCCGTTGCGCGTCATCGACACGGCCAGCCCGATCGAGGGCCTGCCACGAAAGCGCATGGTCGTGATCGGCGGATCCACGGTACCCCGCTCGACGCGCGCGATGTCGCCCAGCCGGAAGGTCTGTCCGGCGACGCGCAGCGGCAGGTCGCTCACGGCCTGCAGCGAGTCGAGCTGGCCGGTGACGCGCAGCGCGACCGAGCGCTCCGCGGTCTCCACGCTGCCCGGGCTGGGGATCGCATTCTGGGCCGCCAGCGCCTGCGCGATGAGCTGCGGATCCACGCCGAGCGCGCCGAGCCGCTTGCTGGCGATCTCGACGTGGATCCGGTCGTCCTGCACGCCGATCAGCTCGACCTTCGCCACGTTGGGCAGCCGCAGCACCTCCTGCCGCGCCCGCTCGACGTAGTCGCGCAGCTCGGAGTGCGAGAAGCCATCGGCGGTGAACGCGTAGATGGAGCCGAAGACGTCGCCGAACTCGTCGTTGAAGAACGGCCCCAGCGATTCGGGCGGCAGCGCGTGACGGATGTCGCCGACCTTCTTGCGCACCTGGATCCAGAGATCCTGCACCTGCGCGGCGGGCGCGGTATCCAGCAGCTCGAGGATGATGAGCGATTCGCCCGCCTTCGAGTAGGCCGTCGTCCACTTGAAATGCGGGATTTCCTGCAGCTTCTTCTCGATGCGGTCCGTGACCTGGCGGTCCACCTGCTCGGCCGTGGCGCCCGGCCAGAGCGTGCGAATCACCATGGCGCGGAACGTGAAATCCGGGTCCTCGCGCTGTCCGAGCTTGAAGTAGGCGCCGACGCCGCCGATGGCGATGACGACGAGGAAGAACAGCGTCAGCTCGCGGTAGCGCAGCGCCGCGGCCGAGAGATTGAAGCGGCGCTCGCCCATCGTCCCGCGTCAGCGCCCGGCCAGCACGCGCACGCGCTGCCCGGGACGCAGCAGCTGCGCGCCCGCGGCGACGACGACGTCCCCCGGCTTGAGCCCGGACTCGATCACGACGCGCTCGTGCGCAATGCCGCCGAACTTGACCGTTTGCGGGCGCACGGTCCCGTCCGGCATGACCAGCATCACCTGCGGCTGCTCCCCGCGCGAATAGAGGGCGGCCACCGGGACCTCGAGGCGCGCGGCGCCCGGAGCGCGCGCCTCGATGCGCGCGCTCATGCCCAGCTCGACGTCGTCGCCGGCATCGAGCAGCACGGCGCGCGCGGCATAGGTGCGCGTCGCCGGATCGGCCACCGGTGCGAGCTCGCGCAAACGAGCCTTCAAGGTCCGGCCGGGCCGCGCGTTCAGCGTCGCCGCGAGCACCGTCGCCTGCTCGACGAACGCCCGCTGCGCTTCGGGCACGGCGAAGGCGATTTCCTTCTCGGCAAGGCGCGCGAGCCGCACCACGGTCTGGCCCGCCGCCACCACCTGTCCCGCCTCGGCCTCGACGGCGACGATCACGCCCGCGGCGTCCGCCGCGAGCACCGCGTAATCGGCCTGGTTGGCCGTCTGGCGGCGCTGCGCGCGCACCGCCTCCAGCCGCGCCTCCGCGGAGGCCAGCGCGCTCGCGCGCCGGTCGAACTCGGCCTGGCTGATGTAGTTCTTCGCACGCAGCTCCTTGTAGCGGGCGAGCTCGGCGGCCGCCAGGTTGCGGTCGCTCTCGGCGCTCGCTTCCTGCGCGCGCGCCGCCGCCTCGGCGAGCGCGAGGTCCTGCGGATCCAGGCGGGCGAGCGGCTGCCCGGCGCGCACGACCGCGCCGGTCTCGACCAGCCGCTCGCGGATCTTGCCGCCGACGCGGAACGCGAGGCGCGTCTCGACGCGCGCGCGCACTTCGCCGGCAAACTCGAAGGACTGCGTCTCCGCGACCGGGCCGACCTGCAGCACGCGCACGGGACGGATCTCGTCCGGCTTGGGGTCGTGCGGCTGCCCGCAGGCCGCGGCCAGCAGGACGACGAGGCTGAAAGCGATGCGGCTCATGGCTTCTCCCTGCGCGCGCCGCGGCGCTCGGCCGCTTCCCAGAGGTCGAGCAGCGCCCGCTCGAGCTGCGTCGCGAAGTCGATGCGGAAGATCTTCAGGTCCTCGCGCGGCATCGCCTCCCGCAGACTGGCCGGCGCCTCCGCCTGCTGCCAGAGGCCGATCATCAGCGCGTAGCTGTTGATGAGGAGCGCCGCGCCCTCGCCGGGCCGCAGCCGCGGATAGAGCGTCTCCACGCGAGCGCCCATCGCCGCGAGCCGCTGCCCGATGGCACGGTGGAAGGCGAGCGCGGCATCCTCGCCGACGTTGGTGTCGAGCATCGCGCGGCAGTTCGCCGCGAGCGGGTAGAACTCCGGGTGCGCGGCGTGATGCCGCAGCCCCGCCCGCACCACGCTGCTCGCGCTCGCGCGCGAGCGCCCCAGCGCGCCCTCGAGAACGTCGAACAGCGCGTGCAGCTGCTGCTCGTGCAGCGCGAGCAGCACCTCTTCGCGCGTGCGGAAGTACAGATAGACGGTGCCCTTGGCCAACCCGGCGCGCTGCGCGAGCGACGCGACCGAGAAGGTCGCCGCCGGGTCGCGGTGGAGCAGCGCCTCCGCCGCCTGCACGATCGCGGCGCGGCGCACGGACTTGTCCTCGGCGCCGAGTGCGCGCCTCAACTGACCACGGGTCATTTGCGCGCCAGTCTAAATGACCGGCGGTCAGAGGGCAACCCGCCCGGCGCGCCTAGCCCTGCAGGGCGGCGATGACTTCGGCGTTCTTGCGGCGCTCCGCGATCGACCGCGGCGTCGCGCCGGTGGCGGATTTCGCCTCCCGATCGGCGCCCGCGGCGACCAGCATCTTGACGACCGCCGCGTGGCCGTCGTTCGCCGCCTTGTGCAGCGCCGTCATCCCCTCGGGATCGGTGTCGTTCACCTGCCCACCCTTCGCGAGCAGGAGGGCACAGATCTCGGCATGCCCGTTCATCGCCGCCTGCATCAGAGGCGTGACGCCCGGCCCCCCCTTCGCGTTCGGGTCGGCGCCCTTGTCGAGCAGCAGCGCGGCGATGTCCGGGAACCCCTTGAACGCCGCCCAGTGCAGCGGCGTGAGCCCCTGGGCGTTGCCGACTTTCGGNNGCGTTGGCGCCCAGCGCGTCCTTCTCGTCCGCCTTGACGCCCACGGCCTGCAGAAAGAGCTTCAGGGCACGCTCGTTGCCCTGCTCGACCGACTGCCAGAAGCCGGCCATCGAATATTCGGTCTGCTCATTCGCGAGCAAGCGGCGCACCTGCTCGTTCTTCCACGGATCCCCCTTCGGCGCGAGCTGCGCCGCACGCACCTCCATGAAGCGCGCATGCACCTTGGACAGGCGGACGATGTCCGCCGCCACGTCCGCCGGGAACCCCTGGCGCCCGCCGCGCTTGTCGACGATGAGCTCCTCGAAATAGTCGTCGCACTTGGGGGTGCCCCAGCGCTTCATGATGTTGTTGAATACGCGCGCATACTTGCCTTCCAGGGCCGTCGGATAGAGCTCGTCCTTGCCCTTGAAGATCTGGGCGAGCGTCGGGTGCATGATGAGCATGGGCCCTGCCGTGTCGAGTGTCGGTATGCGCAAAGGTAGCGCAATTACCGGCACTTTGCACAACCGCGTCGCGGCCCTTTATCTGCGCCGCGCCGGACGGCAAAATAGGCGGCCCGCCATGACCGCCAATCCCGAAGAGCAGCAGTACCTCGACCTGCTCGCGCACGTGCTCGAGCGCGGCGCGCCGAAAGCCGACCGCACGGGCACCGGCACGCGTTCCGTGTTCGGCTGGCAGATGCGGTTCGATCTGCGCGCGCACTTTCCTGTCCTGACGACGAAGAAGCTGCATCTCAAGTCGATCATCTACGAGCTGCTCTGGTTCCTGCGCGGCGAGACGAACGTGCGCTGGCTGCGGGAGCACGGCGTGACGATCTGGGACGAATGGGCCGATGCGCAGGGCGAACTGGGCCCCGTGTACGGCTATCAGTGGCGCCACTGGAAGACGCCGGACGGACGCGTGATCGATCAGGTCGCGCAAGTCGTCGAGTCGATTCGCCGCAACCCCGATTCGCGGCGCCACATGGTGACCGCGTGGAACCCCGCCGACGTCGACCGCATGGCGCTGCCGCCATGTCACGCGCTGTTCCAGTTCTACGTCGCGGACGGAGAACTGTCCTGCCAGCTGTATCAGCGCAGCGCCGACCTTTTTCTCGGCGTGCCGTTCAACATCGCCTCGTACTCGCTGCTGACGCTCATGGTGGCGCAGATCACGGGATTGAAGCCCGGGGAATTCGTCCACACGCTGGGTGACGCGCATCTGTACGTGAACCATCTCGACCAGGCGCGCGCGCAGCTCGAGCGTGCCCCGCGCCCGTTCCCGCGCATGCGGCTCCGCGCGGACGTGCGCGAGCTCGACGGCTTCCGCTACGAGGATTTCACGCTCTCGGACTACGACCCGCACCCGGCGATCAAGGCGCCGATCGCGGTATAGGCTGCATGCGATGAGCGACGACGCGCCGAAAGTGACGGGAAGACCGGCGGTCTGCATCATCGCCGCGGTCGCCGCC
>DKBI01000231.1 GCA_002451175.1 Betaproteobacteria bacterium UBA6904 | reverse complement strand
GTGGCCTTGCGGCGCGCGATCAGCCTCGGTGTGGATCTCGAGCAGGAGATCCGGCTGGTGCGGCGCGGACAGGCGATCCCGGCGCAGTCGCCGATCGGCCCGGGCAGCTACGGCTACGACCCCCAGTTTCGCTCGGAGATGAGCGAGTTCGATCGGGGGAAGGCGAAGGCCCTGCTCGACATGTATGGCTACGTGGACCGCGACGGCGACGGCTGGCGCGAGCTGCCCGACGGCAAACCGCTCGTTCTCGACTACGCGACGCAGCCCGATCAGCAGTCGCGCGCGCTGATCGAGCAGTGGAAGAAGAACATGGACGCGCTCGGCATCCGCATCGAGTTTCGCACCGCGAAGTGGCCGGAAAATCTGAAGGCGTCGCGCGCCGGCAAGCTGATGATGTGGGGCGTGGGCTGGAGCGCGGGCCCGGACGGCGAAGGCTTCCTGTCGCTGGGCTACGGGCCGAACCGCGGGCAGGCGAACCACGCGCGCTTCGACCTGCCGGAATTCAACAAGATCTTCGAGGCGCAGCGCGTTCTGCCGAACAGTCCCGAGCGCCTGGCGCTGCTCACGGAGGCGAAGCGGCTGATGATCGCCTACATGCCGTACAAGATCCACGTGCATCGCATCTATACCGACCTGACGCAGCCGTGGGTGATCGGCTATCACCGCAACGTGTTCATGCGCGAGTTCTGGAAGTACGTGGACGTCGATCTCGACGAGCTGCGGCGGCGCCAGAAGTGACGCCTGGCGGATGACCGCCGGCCCCAGTTCACCGCGGCGGCGCAGGCTCGTGGTGGCGGGCTCGATCGCCGCCGGCCTGCCGGTGGCTTCTTTGGCGCTCGGGGCCGGCAAGGGCGACGCGTCGCCGTCCGCGGAGCGCCGCAAGGTGCTGCGCTACGCCTTCAACGCAGCCGAGACCGGATTCGATCCGGTGCAGATCAACGACCTGTATTCGCGGATCGTGACCGCGCACATCTTCGAGGCGCCGCTGCGCTACGACCACCTCGCGCGGCCGTTCAAGCTGAAACTCAACACGGCCGCCGCGATGCCCGAGGTGTCCGCCGACTATCGCGTGTTCACGGTGCCCATCCGGCCGGGCATCTACTTTGCCGACGATCCGGCGTTCGGCGGCAGGCGGCGCGAGCTGACGGCCGAGGACTACGTCTACCAGTACAAGCGGTTCTTCGATCCGCGCTGGAAAGCTCCCGCGCTCGCGAGCTGGACGCTGCTGAAGGTCGTGGGCATGAACGCCTATCGGGAGGAGATCCTCAGGTCGAAGCGCGCGTTCGACTACGATCGGCCGATTGAAGGCCTGCGCGCGCTGGACCGCTACACCTTGCAGGTCCGTCTCGCCGAGCCGGACCCGCGTTTCATCTACAACTTTGCGGCGAACGACGTCGCGGGGGCCGTGGCGCGCGAGGTCGTCGAACGCTATGCCGAGAAGATCATGGAGCACCCGGTCGGCACCGGGCCGTTCCGCCTGGCCGAGTGGCGCCGCTCGTCGCTCGTCGCGCTGGAGCGCAACCCGGGCTTTCGCGACGTGTTCTACGACGAGGAGCCGAACGCGGACGACGCCGACGGGCAGGCGCTCGCCAGGCAGTATCGCGGGCGCAAGGTGCCGTTCGTCGACCGCGTGGAGATCTCGATCATCGAGGAGAGCCAGCCGCGCTACCTCGCCTTCGCCAACAACGAGCACGACGTGCTGTACAACGTGCCGCTGGATTTCGCGAATCTCGTGGCGCCCGAGGGCCGCATCGCGCCCCACCTGCAGCGGCGCGGCGTGGGGCTGCATCGCGCGCTGGCGTCGGATGTCACGATGACGATCTACAACATGGAACACCCCGTCATCGGCGGCTATACGCCCGACAAGGTCGCGCTGCGGCGAGCCATCAACCTGGCGACCGACCTCGACAAGGAAATCCGTCTCGTGCGCCGCAAGCAGGCCATCGTCGCGCAGTCGCCGTTCATGCCGTTCACCTACGGCTACGACCCGGCGTTCCGGAGCGAGATGGGCGAATTCGACCTGGCGCGCGCGAAGGCGCTGCTCGACCTGTTCGGCTACGTGGATCGCGACGGCGACGGCTGGCGGGAGCAGCCCGACGGCACGCCGTTGCGGCTCGAGTTTGCCACCCTGCCCGACCAGCTGTATCGGCAGTTCGACGAGGTCTGGAAGAAGGACATGCAGGCGCTCGGCATCCAGGTGATCTTCCAGCCGGCGCAATGGCCGGAGAACCTGAAGCGGGCGCGGGCCGGAAAATTCATGATCTGGAGCGTCGGCCTGAGCGCGGCGTCCCCCGACGGGCAGCCGAGCCTGCAGCGCGGGTACGGGCCGGCCGTCGGCGGGCAGAATCTCGCGCGCTTCAAGCTGGACGAATACGACCGGCTGTACGAGCAGATGACGGTGCTGCCCGACGGCCCGGAGCGTCTCGCGCTGTTCCTGCGGGCCACCAAGCTCCTGACGGCGTACGCGCCATACAAATTGCACGTGCACCGGGTGCTGACCGACCTGACGCAGCCTTGGGTCAGCGGGTTCCGGCGACCGCCCTTCTCGAACAACTGGTGGCAGTACGTCGACGTCGATGCCGAGGCGCGACGCCGCGCAGCTGGGGTCTGACCCCAACGTGCGGAGTTGGGGTCAGACCCCTAGACCCAGTCGCGCGGTGTGAGGAAATCCGTGTAGAGGCGCGCTTCCGGCGAGCCGGGCTCGGGGCGCCAGTCGTAGCGCCACGCGACGAGCGGCGGCAGCGACATGAGGATCGACTCGGTGCGTCCGCCCGATTGCAGGCCGAACAGCGTGCCGCGGTCGTAGACCAGATTGAACTCGACGTAGCGCCCGCGCCGGTAGCACTGGAAGCCGCGCTCGCGCTCGCCGTAGGCGATGTCGCGACGCCGCTCGACGATCGGCCGGTAGGCGGGCACGAAATGATCGCCGACCGAGCGCGCGAGCGCGAANNAGGTCCATGCCGCCGCCGAACCACCAGACGTCTGGCTCGCCGGCGCGCGTCGCCACGAAGCAGCGCACGTTCATGTGCACCGTAGGGCAGTAGGGGTTGCGCGGATGCAGGACGAGCGACACGCCCATGGCGTCAAAGCGCCGGCCGGCGAGTTGCGGGCGCGCGGCCGTTGCGGAGGCGGGCAGCGCTGAACCTTGCACGCGCGAGAAATTGACCCCGCCGCGCTCGAACAGCGCGCCGTCCTCGATCACGCGCGTGCGACCGCCGCCGCCCTCCGGCCGCTCCCAGGCGTCCGTGCGAAAGGGCCGGCCGTCGAGCGCCTCCAGCGCGCCGACGATGCGCGCCTGCAGGTCGATGAAATACGCGTGGACCCGGTCGACGTCCACGGTCAGGAGCGCTTCAGCGCGCGGTGGCCGATGTCCTTGCGGTACTGCAGGCCGTCGAAGCGGATGGGGGCGAGCGCCTCGTAGGTGCGGCTGCGCGCCATCCGCAGGGAATCGCCGAGGCCCGTGACGCACAGCACGCGCCCGCCGCTGGTCACGACGCGCCCGGCGTCGAGCCGCGTGCCGGCGTGAAACACGCGGCAGTCCTCGGCCGCCTTGGGCAGTCCGGTGATCGCATCGCCCTTGCGCGGCGCATCCGGGTAGCCGTGCGCCGCCAGCACGACGCCGATCGCCGAGCGGCGGTCCCATTCGATGCGCGCGCGATCCAGGGTCCCGTCCAGCGCGTGCTCGAGCACCGGCAGCAGGTCCGACTTGAGTCGCAGCAGAATAGGCTGCGTCTCCGGGTCGCCCAGGCGACAGTTGTACTCCAGCGTCTTCGGATTGCCGTCGCGGTCGATCATCAGTCCGGCGTAGAGGAAGCCGCTGTACGGCAGGCCGTCCTTCGCCATGCCTTGCAGCGTCGGCTGGATCACTTCGCGCATCACGCGCGCGTGAAGCTCGGGCGTGATGACCGGGGCCGGCGAATAGGCGCCNNCCGTCGAGCAGGCGCTTGTGGTCCTGGCTGGTGGCGAGCGGCAGGACGTGCGCGCCGTCGCACAGGACGATGAAGCTCGCTTCCTCGCCGACCAGGCACTCCTCGATCACGACGCGCGCGCCCGCTTCGCCAAGCCGGTTGCCGACCAGCATCGCATCCACGGCCGCGAGCGCCTCGTCCACCGTGGAGGCGACGACGACGCCCTTGCCCGCGGCAAGCCCATCGGCCTTGACGACGACCGGCGCGCCCTGCCGCTGCACGTAGTCGCGCGCCTCGGCCGCTGCCGTGAAGCTCGCGTAGCGTGCCGTGGGAATCCCGTGGCGCACCATGAACGCCTTGGCGAACTCCTTCGAACTCTCGAGCTGTGCCGAGGCGCGGGTCGGGCCGAAGATGCGCAGCCCGGCGGCGCGGAACTGGTCGACGATGCCCGCGGCGAGCGGCGCCTCGGGTCCGACCACGGTCAGGTAGACGTTCTCGCGCTGCGCAAAGGCGATCAGGGTCGGGATCGCCTCGATCGGCACGTTCTCCAGCCCGGGCTCGGTCGCCGTGCCGCCGTTGCCCGGGGCGACGAAGACTTTCTGCACGCGCGGGCTCTGCGCGAGCTTCCACGCCAGCGCGTGCTCACGCCCCCCCGAGCCGATGACGAGCAGCTTCAATGCCGGAAGTGCCGCACGCCGGTGAAGACCATCGCGATGCCGCGCTCGTCCGCCGCCGCGATGACCTCGTCGTCGCGAACGCTGCCGCCGGGCTGGATCACGGCAATCGCCCCGCCATCGACCACCACGTCGAGCCCGTCGCGGAACGGGAAGAACGCGTCGGACGCCGCGCACGATCCCTCGAGCGACAGGTTCGCGTTCTTCGCCTTCGACGCCGCGATGCGCGCGCTGTCCACGCGGCTCATCTGGCCCGCGCCCACGCCGAGCGTCATGCCGTTGCGGCAGAACACGATCGCGTTCGACTTGACGAACTTGGCGACCCGCCAGGCGAACATCAGGTCCGCCCACTGCGCCTCCGTGGGCGCCTTGCGCGTCACGACGCGCAGCGCGGTGCGCTCGATGACGTGCGCGTCCGGGCTCTGCACCAGCAGCCCGCCGCCGACGCGCTTGCAGTCGAAGGGATTGACGTCGTGCGCGAGCGGCACTTCGAGCACGCGCAGGTTCTGCTTGGTGGCGAAGAACTCGCGCGCCTCGCGCTCCACGCGCGGCGCGATGATCACTTCCGCGAACTGCCGGCCGACCGCCTCGGCGGTCGCGCGGTCGAGCGCGCGGTTGAAGGCGAGAATGCCGCCGAACGCGGATACCGGGTCGGTCTTGAAGGCCTTCTCGTAGGCGGCCGGAAGGCCGTCGGCCACCCCAACGCCGCAGGGATTCGCGTGCTTGATGATCACGCACGCCGGTTCGGGAAAGCTCTTCACGCATTCCCAGGCCGCGTCGGCATCCGCGATGTTGTTGTAGGAGAGCTCCTTGCCCTGCAGCTGGCGGTAGTTGGCGAGGCTGCCTTCGGGCGGGCGGTCGTCGCGATAGAACGCCGCGGACTGGTGCGGATTCTCGCCGTAGCGCATGTCCTGCAGCTTGCGGAACTGCAGGTTGAGGACGTCGGGGTAGGGCTGCCGCTTGTGCTGCGCATCGAGCGCGAACAGGTAGTTCGCGATCGCGCCGTCGTACGCGGCGGTGTGCGCGAAGACCTTCTTCGCGAGCGCGAAGCGCGTCGCCCCCGAGACTTCGCCGGTCGCGCGCAGCTCCTGGAGCACGTTGGCGTAATCGGCCGGATCGACCACCACCGCGACGCCCGAATGGTTCTTCGCCGCGGCCCGCAACATCGTGGGGCCCCCGATGTCGATGTTCTCGATGGCGTCCTCGAGCCGGCAGTCGGGATCCGCGACCGTGGCCTGGAACGGGTACAGGTTGACGACGATCAGGTCGATGGGCGCGATCCCCGCGTCGCGAATCGCCGCCATGTGCGCCGGCGTATCGCGCCGCGCCAGGATGCCGCCGTGAATTTTCGGGTGCAGCGTCTTCACGCGCNNTCTTCTTGCGCAGCGTGTTGCGGTCGATGCCGAGCATGGCGGCAGCGAGCGTCTGGTTGCCGTCGGCCTTGGCGAGCACGGTTTCGATCATCGGTTTCTCGACGTTTTTCATGACCATGTGGTAGATCGCGGACGGCTTCTCGCCTTCCAGGTCGCGGAAGTAACGCTCCAGTGCGCGGCGCACCGCGTTGGCCAGCTCGCTGCCGCGGCTCACGCGGCGAGCCTTTCCAGAACCGCGGCGTCGTTCGCCGCAGCCGCGACACGCTCGAAGAACGCGCCCACGGCGGCACGCTGGGCGGCCGCCGTCTCGAGGCGGTTGGCCTCACGCCGGAACGCCTCGCCCGCCGG
>DKBI01000232.1 GCA_002451175.1 Betaproteobacteria bacterium UBA6904 | reverse complement strand
TACATCGCGCCGGGCAAGCTGATCGGCGGTACCGCGCCGATCCTCGCCGACGGGTTCAAGGTGTATTCGAACCCGCTGCCGCACGTGCTCATCCTGACGGCGATCGTCGTCGGCGTGGCGACGCTGGCGCTCGGCCTCGCGCTCGTCGTGCGCCTGCGCGAGGCCTACGGGACGATCGAGGAAGACGAGATACTCGCCGCCGACCGCGACGGCGACGGCGGCTCGTGACGTTCGCGCACCTGCCCGCGCTCGCCATCACGGTGCCGCTGGTGGCCGCGCCGCTGGCCGTGCTCGTGCGGCGCTCGGCACCGGCCTGGGCGATCGCCACGGCGGCGTGCGCCTTTTCGTTCTTTGCCGCGATCCTGCTCGCGGCGGAGGTGGCGGCGCACGGCGCGGTGTCGTACCCCCTCGGCAGCTGGGCGCCGCCCTGGGGCATCGAATACCGCATCGACGCGTTTTCCGCGTTCGTGCTGGTGCTGGTCTCGGGCATGGCCACGGTGGTCGCGCCGTACGCCTGGCGCAGCGTCGCGGCCGAGCTGCCGCGGGACCGCATCTACCTCTTCTACGCCCTGTACTGCCTGAGCGTCGCCGGACTGCTCGGCATGACGATCACCGGCGACGCGTTCAACGTGTTCGTCTTCATGGAGATCGCATCGCTCTCCAGCTACGTGCTGATCGCGCTCGGCCGCGACCGCCGCGCGCTGCTCGCCGCGTTCCAGTACCTCGTGCTCGGCACGATCGGCGCGACGTTCTTCGTCATCGGCGTCGGCCTGCTCTACCTGATGACGGGCACGCTGAACCTCGCGGACATGGCGGCCCGGCTGCAGGACGTGCGCGGCACGCGGCCGGTGCTCGCGGCGCTCGCCTTCATCACGGTCGGCGTGTCGCTCAAGCTGGCGCTGTTCCCGCTGCACTTCTGGCTGCCGAATGCCTACGCGTACGCGCCCTCGGTGGTCACCGCGTTCCTCGCGGCCACCGCGACCAAGGTCTCGGTCTACGTCCTCATGCGCTTCTATTTCGGCGTGTTCGGCGTGCGCCTGGTGACCGGAACGCTGCCGATGGCGGAGATCCTGCTCGGGCTGTCGCTCATCGCCATCTTCACGGCGTCGCTGGTCGCGCTGTGGCAGCAGGACCTGAAGCGGCTGTTCGCGTATTCGAGCGTGGCGCAGATCGGCTACATCACGCTGGGCGTCAGCATGGCCTCGCGGGACGGTCTGACCGCCGCCGTCGTGCACCTGTTCAATCACGGAGTGACCAAGGGCGCGCTGTTCCTGCTGCTCGGCGGCGTTGCGCTGCGCGCCGGGCGCGCCACGCTGCAGTCGGTGCAGGGACTGGGGCGGCGCATGCCGATCACCTCGCTCGGCATCGTCATTGCCGGCCTGTCGTTGATCGGCATTCCGGGCACGGCGGGTTTCGTCTCCAAGTGGTATCTGGTGCTCGGCGCGCTCGAGCAGGGGCACTGGTGGCTGGCGGGTTTCGTCGTCCTCACGTCGCTCATTGCCGTGGCGTACGTCTGGAGGTTCGTCGAGGCAGCCTACCTCGCCGAGCCGGGGCCGGGCGCGCCCGAGCCGGGCGAGACGCCGCTCGCCATGCTGGTGCCGGCCTGGATTCTGGTGCTGGCCTGCGTGGGATTCGGGCTGCAGACGTCGTTCACCGTCGACAGCGCGCAGCGTGCCGCGGCGTTGCTGCTCGGGGGCGGGCCGTGAGCGGTGCGCAGCTGATCGGCGCCGCGCTGCTGGTGCCCGTGATCGGCGCCTGCGGCATCTCGCTGGCCGGGCGCTGGCCGAACCTGCGCGAGAGCATCACCCTGCTGACGGCGGGAACGCTGCTGGCCTGCGTGACGGGACTCCTGCCGGAGGTGCTTGCCGGCGGCCGGCCCGCGCTGCATGCGCTGGACGTGCTTCCCGGCATCGCGCTGGCGTTTCGCGTCGAGCCGCTCGGCATGCTGTTTGCCCTGGTTGCCTCCGCGCTGTGGATCGTCAACTCGATCTATTCGATCGGCTACATGCGGGGCAACGACGAGCCGCACCAGACGCGCTTCTATGTCTGCTTCGCGCTCGCGCTCGCTGCGACCATGGGCATCGCTCTCTCGGCCAACCTGCTGACGCTGTTTCTGTTCTACGAGCTGTTGACGCTGGTGACCTGGCCGCTGGTGACGCATCACGGCGACGACGAAGCGCGCCGCGGCGGGCGTACTTACCTCGGTTTCCTGCTCGGCACGTCGATCGCGCTGCTGCTGCCCGCGGTGATCGCCACGTGGGCGTTTGCCGGCACGCTGGAGTTCCGGCCGGGCGGCCTGCTGCGCGACGCCGGGTTGTCGCACGCCGCGCTCGGCGCGCTCCTCGCCCTCTACATGTTCGGCATCGGCAAGGCGGCGCTGATGCCCTTTCACCGCTGGCTGCCGGCGGCGATGGTTGCGCCGACGCCGGTCTCCGCACTCCTGCATGCGGTCGCGGTGGTGAAGGCGGGCGTGTTCACGGTGACCAAGGTCATCGTCTACGTGTTCGGCGTGGAGACGCTCGCGGCAGTGCGCGCGGCGGACTGGCTGCCGACGGTTGCGGGCTTCACGATCCTCGCTGCATCGGTGGTTGCGTTGCGCGCCGACAATCTCAAGCGGCGGCTGGCGTATTCGACGGTCAGCCAGCTTTCCTACGTGGTGCTGGCCGCGTCGCTGCTCGCGCCGCTGTCGATTGCCGCCGCGGCCCTGCACATCGCCACGCACGCGGCCGGCAAGATCACGCTGTTCTTCGCCGCGGGCGCAATCTATACCGCCGCCCACAAGACGGAGGTCAGCCAGCTCGACGGCATCGGGCGCCGGATGCCCTGGACCATGGGGGCGTTCGCGATCGGCGCCTTGTCGCTCATCGGCATTCCGCCGGCGGCCGGGTTCCTGAGCAAGTGGATGATGTTCCAGGGCGCGGCGAGCGCCGGCCATACGACGGCGATGGTCGTGCTGGCGTTGAGCACGCTGCTGAACGCGGCGTACTTCCTGCCGATCCTGCACGCGGCGTTCCTGCGCGAGGCGCCCGCGGGCGAGGCGGCCCACGGCGAGGCGCCGGCGCCCATGGTGATCGCCCTCGTCCTCACCGCGGCGCTGACCCTGGCCCTGCCGTTCTTCATTTCGGTGCCGCTCGCGCTCGCGCGCGCGGTCGCCGGCATCGGACCCTGACGGAGCACTCATGGAACACGGAGACGACGCGAACTGGCTCGACCGACCGGGCAACGTGAGGCGGCTGTATCTCGGCCTCTGGGTGATCGGCGCGCTGCTGGTCGTCGCCGATCTGGTCGTGCATCGCCATGCCGAAGTGGGGTTCGACGGGTGGTTCGCGTTCTACGGCGCCTACGGGTTCTTCGCCTGCGTCGCGCTCGTCCTCGCGGCGAAGCGGCTGCGGCGCGCGGTCATGCGGCCCGAGGACTACTATGATCGCTGAGTTTCCCGGGGGGCTGTTGCTCATCGCGGCGGGCCTTGCCCTGCCGTGGCTGCCGCGCGCTCTCCGCGCGCCGGTCGCGGTCGCCGCGCCGGCGCTGGTATTCCTGCAGCTTCTGGCGATCGCGCCCGGATACCGGCTGGAGGTGGACGCGTTCGGCTTCGCGCTGACGCTGGTGCGCGCCGACCGGCTCAGCCTGGCGTTCGGCTACGTGTTCACGATCGCCGCGTTCCTCAACGCGATCTTCGGCTGGCAGGTGCGCGAAGGACCGGAACAGCCCGCCGCGCTGGTGTATGCGGGCAGCGCGCTCGCCGCGGTCTTCGCCGGCGACCTGCTGACGCTGTTCGTGTTCTGGGAGCTGTCGGCGGTGGCTTCGGCGCTGGTGATCTGGGCGCGCGGCACGCCGCGCGCGTACCGCGCGGGGATGCGCTACCTCGTCGTCCAGCTCGTCTCGGGCATGCTGCTGGCCGCCGGGGCGGCGCTGCGCTACGCGGAAAGCGGTTCGCTGGCCTTCGAGTTCATCGGTCTCGCGTCGCCGGGGGGGCTGCTGATCCTCGTTGCCTTCGGCATCAAGTGCGCGTTCCCGCTGCTGCACAACTGGCTGCAGGACGCGTATCCGGAGGCGAGCGCCACCGGCACGGTGGTGCTTTCGGCCTTCACGACGAAGCTCGGCATCTACGCGCTGGCCCGCGGGTTCCCGGGCACCGAGGCCTTGATCTGGATCGGCACGGCGATGACGGCGTTCCCGATTTTCTACGCCGTCATCGAGAATGATCTGCGGCGCGTGCTGGCCTACAGCGTCAACAACCAGTTGGGGTTCATGGTGGTCGGCATCGGCCTGGGGACCGACCTGGGGTTGAACGGCGCGGTGGCGCACGCGTTCGCCGACATCCTGTTCAAGGCGCTGCTGTTCATGTCCATGGGCGCCGTGCTGTTGCGCGCCGGCACGGTGAACGGGACCGGTCTCGGCGGGCTGCACAAGTCCATGCCGCTGACGACGGGCTTCTGCATGGTCGGCGCGGCGTCGATTTCCGCGTTCCCGCTGTTCAGCGGGTTCGTCACCAAATCCATGATCATGGTGTCGGCGGCGGAGCAGGGCCACGACGGGGTGTGGCTGGTGCTGCTGTTTGCGTCGGCCGGCGTGTTCCACCATGCCGGCATCAAGATTCCGTTCTTCGCCTTCTTCGCGCACGACTCGGGGATCCGCTGCAAGGAAGCGCCGACCCACATGCTGGTCGCGATGGCGCTGGCCGCGGCCCTGTGCATCGGCATCGGCAGTTTCCCCGGGCTGCTCTACGCCATCCTGCCGTGGCCGGTCCACTACGACCCGTACACCGCGTCGCACGTGCTGTCGCAGCTGCAGCTGCTGATTTTTTCCGCGCTCGCCTTCTCCTGGCTGATGCGCAACGGCATCTACCCGCCCGAGCTGCGCTCGACGAACCTCGATTTCGACTGGATCTATCGCAACCCGGGCAAGCGCATCGCGCTGGGCGCGCTGGAGGCGATGGCGGCCCTGCGCGCCGAACTCGACGCGATGGTCCGGCGCAGCGGCACGGCGCTCAACGGCTGGCTGCGGACGCACCATGCGCTGGACGGGGCGCTGGCGAAGACCTGGAGCACGGGCGGCATGGCACTTTGGGTCGCGGCGATGCTCGCGGCCTACCTGATCGTGTACTTCCTCTAGCCCGGCCCGGCGCCGGGCCGGGCGGTCAGCGTGCGGCGGTCGACGACTGCATCACGAGCCGCACCAGCTCCGGGATGCGGCGCACCTGCAGTTTGGACATGATGCGTGCCTTGTAGACCTCGACCGTGCGGGCGCTGATGCCCAGCACGGCGGCGATCTCGCGGTTGTGCATGCCGTCCACCACCATGTCCATCACCTCGCGCTCCCGCGCCGTGAGCTGCTCGAGCAGCGCGCGCAGCCGCTGCCGGCTGGCGCTGGTCTCGCGCGCGTCCGCGTCCTGACTGAGGGCGGCGCGGATCGTCGCGACGAGCTGGTCGTGGTCGGCGGGCTTCTCCAGAAAGTCGAAGGCGCCCGCCTTGAACGTCGCACGCGACGAGGCGATGGTGCCGTGCGCCGTCATGATGATGACCGGCAGCCTGATGCCGCGCGCGCCCATTTCCGACTGCAGTTCCACGCCCGTCATCCCGGGCATGCGCAGGTCGAGGATCATGCAGCCGCACCAGTCCGGCGACCACGCGGTGAGGAAGTCGGCGGCGGACGCGAAGGCTCGCGTGTGGAACCCGCGAAGCTCGAGCAGTACCGACAGCGAGTCGCACACCGCCGGGTCGTCATCCACGATGAATACTGTCTGTTCGCTCATGCTCCGTCATCCGATGCGGATCGTTCCGCCAGAGGCAATGTAAACACGAACGTCGCGCCGCCAGCGCGCGGCTCCAGCCTCAGCGTGCCGCCCTGCGCCTCCACCAGCGATCGGCTGATCGCGAGGCCCAGGCCGAGACCCGCCGGCTTGGACGTGCGGAACGGATCGAACAAACCGGGCGCATCCGCCGGCGCGACGCCGGGTCCGGTGTCGTGCACTTCGACGCGCGCAACGCCCGGGCGTTCGGTGCCGATGCCAACCGCGATGGTACCGGAGCCCGCGCCGGTCGAGGCGATCGCGTCGATGGCGTTGCCCATCAGGTTGCGCAGGATCAGCTCGACCTGCAGCCGGTCGCCGCGCGCGTGAACGGCGTGCGCGGCGCTCGCGGTGCGGATCACGGCCCCGCAGCGGGCGGCCCGCGGGCCCAGGGCTTCCGCCACGGAGCGCACGAGCGCATCCAGCTCGAAGGGCTCGGCGCGGATCACGCCGCTGCGAAAGAAATCCCGCAGGCGCCGCACGACCTCCGTGGCGCGGCCGACCTGGTCGGCGGCCCGCCCGACGATGTCGCGCAGCCGGCCGGTGTCCGGATCGGCGCGCGACAGCACGAGGGTCGAGGCCTGCAGGTAGTTGCCCGCTGCCGCCAGCGGCTGATTGAGCTCGTGAGCGAGGGTCGACGCTAGCTCCGCACCTGCGGCGACGCGCAACGCCTGGTCGAGCTGGCGCTGCCGCTCGTCGAGCTGGCTCTGCGCGCTCACGCGCCCGGTGACGGCAACGCCGAGCGCGAGCACCGTGGCCGCGAGCGTGGTCATCAGCAGCTGCAGTTCGTAGACCGAGGCCGCGCCGTAGCCGGCCTGCGTGACCGCAGCGATGAGTCCGATCTGCATGGCAAGCAGGCCGGCCGTGACGGCCTGCAGTCCGTGACGTGCCGCGATCCAGACCAGCGGCACGAACAGCACGTAGAAGAACCGCGCCGGCTCGGCGGTTGCCGCGCCGAATACGATCCAGAGCGAAAGCGGGATGCTGGCGATCTCGGGCGCGGCCGACCATCGCCAGCGCGATGCGGCCTGAAGACGCGCGCGCCAGCGCGGCCCCCAGACGAGGAGAAACGGCGTGACGACGAGGATGCCCACGAGGTCGCCGATCCAGAGCAGGCCGGCGTGGCCGGGAACGTCGGCCCAGGCGATCGACGTCTCCATGCGCAGCAGGATCACATAGAGGGCGGCGACGGCGCCCGAGCCGGTCACGGCGGTGATCACGAATCGTCCGAGGTCCTGCAGGGTGTGCAGCGCCGGATCGAAACGCATCCATCGCAGCATTGCGGCGCCCACCGCGCCGTAGCCGAGGCTGAACGCGCCGGCGGCGAGGACCGCGGCGAGCGGCGCGGTCTCGCGCACGAAGATTTCCGCGAGCCAGGCCGCGCCGAACAGCGCCGGCAGGAAGCGCATCCCGCAGCGGATCAGCAGCGCGAGGCTCAGGCCGGGCTGCGGATTCCAGGGCGTGATTGCGAACGGCGCGATCGGGAACACGTAGCTCACCCAATCCAGCGCGACGTAGGCTGCGACAAACGCCAGGGTCGTCGCGACCCGCTGCCAGGCAGGGGACGAAAGCTGGGAGGGCGGGCGCCCCGCGGGCTCAGGAGTCATCGTCGCGTGTCCGGGCGCAGGCGGCGGCGTCGGCACGACGCCTTGGCGCATGCGGTCCGGCCAAAGTGTAATCGCACCCGGCGAGCGTCGCGTAAGGGGTTCCCGTACGGGCTAAACAATTACGGAACCCTCGAGGCATATCTTACATTTCGAAAGCCGTACGGGTTCTACAGCGTCTGGATGGAGGACACGCCCGGGCCGCCGTTGACCTGACTGTCCTACCAACAAGTGAGGAGACGATCGATGAGCAACCAACAGCCGAAGGCCGAGGGATCGCGTCGCAGCTTCCTGAGAGGCGCCGCGGCATCTACCGGGGCAGCCGCCCTGGGATTCCCCATGATCGCGAAGGCACAATCGCCGATCGTGATCAAGATGCAGGGGTCCTGGAGCGCCACCGACATCTTCAACGAGATGGCGATGGAGTTCGTCAAGCGCGTGAACGAGATGTCCGGAGGCCGGTTGCGCGTGGACTATCTCGTCGGCGGCGCGGTGGTGAAACCCTTCGAGGTCATGGACGCCGTGAGCAAGGGCGTTCTCGACGCGGGCCACACGGTGCCGGTGTACTGGTACGGCAAGTCGAAAGTCGCCTCGCTGTTCGGCTCCGGACCGATCAACGGCTGCGACGCTTTCCAGACCCTGGCGTGGATCTATCGCGGCGGCGGTCTCGACCTGTACAAGGAATTGCTGACCAAGCTCAACCTCAACGTCGTCGGTTTCTTCGCCATGCCGATGCCGACCCAGCCCTTGGGCTGGTTCAAGAAACCGATCAAGCAGGCTGCGGAACTGAAGGGCCTCAAGTACCGCACCGTGGGTCTGGCGGCCGACCTGTTCCAGCAGATGGGGTCGAAGGTCACCCAGCTGCCGGGCGGCGAGATCATCCCGGCGCTGGAGCGCGGCGTGATCGACGCGTTCGAGTTCAACAACCCGACCTC
>DKBI01000010.1 GCA_002451175.1 Betaproteobacteria bacterium UBA6904 | reverse complement strand
CCAGTCCACGCTGCTCGGCCGTCTGCAGGACGCGATCCTCTCGCTCCAGGATCCCGAGCCCGGCGCGCTCGAACGCGCGGCGGACGACCGCAGCCTCGAAGTGCACGTGTGCCACTCGCTCACGCGCGAGCTGGAGGTCTTGCAGGACCAGCTGCTCGCACTCTTCGCGAACGCGCTGAAGCCGCAGGACGTCCTGGTGGTCACCCCGAAGCTCGACGATGCCGCGCCGCTGATCGACGCCGTGTTCGGCACGGCGCCGCCGCAGCGCCGCATCCCCTACGCGATCACCGGCCAGCCGCAGCGGCGCGTGAACCCGGTTGCCCGCGCCGTCGATGCGCTGATCGCCGTGACGGCGGGCCGTCATCCGGCCAGCGAAGTGTTCGACCTGCTGCTGCAGGAGCCGGTCGCCGCGCGCTACGGCCTTGGCGCGGCGGACCTCGAACCCCTTCGCGCCTGGATCGAGGCGGCGGGCATCCGCTGGGCGTTGGAGGCGGACGAGCGCGGCGATTTCGGCGTGCCGCCAACCGAGCACCACACGTTTGCCGACGGCCTGCAGCGGCTCTACCTCGGCTACGCACTGGGCGATGCGCAGGTCAGCGTGGACGGGCGCATCGGCGCCGGGCATGCCGAGGGCCAGAGCGCGGCCGCGCTCGGCATCTTCTGGCGCTTCGTCGATGACCTGCGCCGGCTGCGGCGCGATTGGCGCCGGCCGAAGGACGCGCCGGCGTGGCGCGAGTCGCTGTTGCAGGCGCTCGAGCGCTTCGTCGAGGATGCGCCGCGTTGGACCGAGGAGTACCGCGCGGTGCGCAAGGCGATCGCGGACCTGCAGGATCACATGGTCCGCGGCGGCCTGAAGCACGCGGTGCCGCTCGACGTCGTGCAGTCGGCGCTCGGCGAGCTGCTCGACGCGTCGGCGCGCGGCGGCGTGCCTTCGGGCAAGGTCACCTTTGCCGCGATCAGCAGCCTGCGCAACCTGCCCTACCGCATCGTCTGCGCGATCGGCCTCGACGACGGCGTGTTTCCCACCGCGGAGCGCGCGCTCGAGTTCGATCTCATGGCCCTCGCGCCGCAGCGCGGCGACCGCCAGCGGCGCACCGACGAGCGCAACGTCTTTCTCGACCTGCTGCTGGCCGCGCGCGAGCGGCTCTACCTCAGCTACACGGGCCGCAGCGTGCGCGACAACAGCCCGCGGCCGCCATCGGTGCTGGTTGCCGAACTGCTGGATTACGCCGTGCGCGCGTGCAGCGCCGATGCCGAGACCGCGAAGGCCGTCCGCGAAAGCCTCGTGATCGAGCATCCGCTGCAGCCCTTCTCGCCGGACTATTTCGTGGCGAGCGCCGATGCGCGGCGGCGCAGCTTCCACGCCGAGTACTGCGACGCGCTCCGCGAAAAGCTGCGCGCGCCCGAGACGCCGCCTCCGCAACCGCTCGGCGAAGACGACGAGCAGACGGCGGACCCGGGGCGGCCCTTCTTCACGGCGCCGCTCGAGGCGCCGGAAGCGGAGTGGCGTCTCGTGCGCCTCGAGCAGCTGCAGCGGTTCGTCGCCAATCCCTGCCGATTCCTTCTGCGCAACCGCCTGGGCATCGCCCTGCCCGAGCGTGAGGAAGAGCTGCTGGACGACGAACCGTTCCTGCCGGACTTTCCCTCGCGCCAGGCCATGGCCGAGCGCCTGCTCGGCCCCGCCCTCGAGGGCGCGAACGAGGCCGACCTGCTGGCGCTGGCGAGCGCCGGCAACGAGTTTCCGGCCGGCGCGCTGGGCGATGCGGCGCTGGCGAGCGAGATTCGCCTGCTGCGCGCCTTCGCGGGTGGGTTGCGGGACGATCTCGCCTCGGGTCCCGCGGCAGTGCATGCCGCGGAACTCCAATTCGCGCTCGACGGCGAACCCTGGCGGCTGCAGGGATCGGTGGCGGAATTGCGCGCCGGCAGGCTCGTTCGCTCGCGCTACGACGACACGCGGCCCGTCGACTACCTCGCGGGCTGGATCGATCATCTCTTCGCCTGCGCCACGCTCGGCCCGTGCTCGACGCGGTGGCATTCGCGCGACGGCGTCTACACGCTGCCGCCCTATGCCGATGCGCACGCCCGACTCGCCGAGCTGCTCGCGGCCTACCGCGAGGGACTGCGCGCGCCACTGCGCTTCTTTCCGAAGAGCGGCTGGGCCTACGTGGCGAGCGGCGGACAGATCGCCAAGGCGCAGAACCGCTGGAGGAACTGGAAGACGCCCCGCTTCGGCGAGAGCCACGACCCGGCCTACCGCATCGCGCTGCGCGGCGTTGCCGATCCCCTGGATGCGCAGTTCGTCGAGCTGGCGAGCCGCGTGCTCGGTCCGCTGCACGCGCACCTGGAGGACCCGCGGCTGTGAGCGCCGGACCGCAGCCGCTGGACGCGCTCGNNCGCGATCTCGAGGTGCAGCAGATTCTCGTCGTGACGTTCACGAACGCCGCCACCGCGGAACTGCGTGAGCGCGTGCGCGCGCGGCTCGTGCAGGCGCGCGCGCATCTGTCGGATCCGACCGCGGCCGCCGAGGCGATGATCGTCGACCTTCTCGACGCCGTAGCCCGCACGACGGGGCAGTCCGCCGAGCAGCTGGCGCACCGCCTGGAGGCCGCGCTCGCCTGCTTCGACGAGGCGGCCATCTACACGATCCACGGTTTCTGCCAGCGCGCGCTCGCCGACACGCCGCTCGCCGCCGGTCTGCCCTACGGCGTCGAGCTGATCGAGGACGACGGCGACCTTCGCCACGAGGCCGTGGCCGATTACTGGCGTCGCGAGGTCGCCGGCGCGCAGGCCGATCCCGATCTTGCCGGCTGGCTCGCCGCCCGCGGCGAGTCGCCCGAGGAATGGGCTGCGCTGCTCAAGCGCGTCGAGTCGAAGCCGCTGTCGAAGGCGCAGTGGCCGGACGCACTCGATGCGCCGGCCGAGGCGCTCCGGCCGCGGCTCGACGCGGCGTTCGATGCCGCTCGCACGCTCTGGACGTCGCAGCGCGCAAACGCGATCGCGACGCTTCACGGCGGCCAGCCGTCGGTTCACGCGGGCGTCTACAAGCCGGAGGCGATCGAGGCCGGCGCGGTGGAATGGGATGCCTGGTGCGCGAGCGCGAATCCGCTCTGGCCCGATTACCGGGTCGAAGGCAAGGCGCGTCTGTACTCCGCGGCGCACCTCGCCGCGAAGGCGAAGAAAGGCAAGACCGCGCCACGCCATGCCTTCTTCGATGCGGCGGCCGAGCTCGTGGAGGCGCGCAATGCCGCCGAGGCACAGCTCGAGCGGCTGCGGCTGCGCCTCGTGCGCGACATGCTCGCGCAGGCCGGGCGGCAGCTGCGCGACCGGAAACGCGCCCGGCGCGTGGTTTCGTTCGACGACATCCTGCACGACGCGTGGGACGCGCTCTGCCGCGGCGAGCGGCCGCGGCTGGCCAGCGCGCTGCGCAAGCGCTATCCGGTCGCGCTCATCGACGAGTTTCAGGACACCGACCCGCTGCAGTGCGCGATCTTCATGGCGATCTACGGCACGCCGGGCGAGGCCGGCGTGCCGGGGCCGCTGTTCCTCGTCGGCGACCCGAAGCAGGCGATCTACAGCTTTCGCAACGCCGACCTGCCTACCTATCTGCAGGCCAAGCGGCGTGCCGGCCGGCAGCACACGCTGGGCGACAATCAGCGCTCCGTGGGCGGCCTGATCGAGGCGCTCAACGCGCTGTTCACCGCCAATCCGGGCGGCTTCATCCTGCCCGGCATCGAGTACCAGCCGGTGCGGCTCGGCAGCAAACCGCGAGCGCCGTTCACCGACGGCACCGAGCCGCTCGATGCCCCGTTGCGTCTCTGGCGGCTGCCCGCGGACGCAGCGGGAGAGTACTTGCTCCGCAACGAGGCGCTGGCGTTCGCCGCGCAGGCCACGGCCGCGGAGATCTCCCGCCTGCTGCGCGCGGCGCGCGAGAAACGCATCGCGCTGGGCGAACGCGAGTTGCTCGCCCGCGACGTCGCGGTGCTGGTCCGCAGCCACCGGCAGGGCGCGCGCATGCGGGAGGCGCTTGCCGAGGTCGGCATCGGCAGCGTCGAGCTCTCGCAGGAGAGCATTTTCGCGTCGCGCGACGCCGAGGATCTCGAGCAGATCGTCGCCGCGATTCTCGAGCCGGGCCACCAGGCGCGCCTCCTCGCGGCGCTCGCCACCGAGCACATGGGGTGCGACGCGCGGGCCATCGAGTCGCTGGCGCGCGACGACGCCGGCCTCGCGCAGCGGACCACGCGCTTCGACGATCTGCGCAAGACCTGGCTCGCGCGCGGCTTCGGCTTCATGTTCCGCGAGTGGCTCGACGGCGACGGGGTCAGCCGCCGGCTGCTGGCGCGCGCCGACGGCGAACGGCGCCTGACCAACCTCCTCCATCTCGGCGAGCTGCTGCATCGCGCCGCGCAGGCGCATCCGGCGCCGGACGCGCTCGCGCGCTGGTTCGCGACGCAGCGCACCGAGGCGGCTTCGGGCGAGGAAGCCCAGCTGCGGCTCGAGTCGGACCGCAACCTCGTGCAGATCGTCACCATTCACAAGGCGAAGGGGCTCGAATACGGCATCGTGTTCTGCCCGTTCCTGTGGGACGGCACCCCGCGCCCGCGCAACGATTCGCGCGCGATCGAGTATCACGGCGACGACGGCCACGCGATCATCGATTTCCGCCCGGAGGCCGCGCAGGACGACGTCATCAGCGGCCGGCGCCGCCTGGAGTCGGCGGCCGAGGACGCGAGGCTCATGTACGTCGCGCTGACGCGCGCCGTGCACCGCTGCTACGTGGTCGCCGGTTGCTACCGGCAGAAGAGCGGCAGCGGCGCGCCCACCACCAAACAGAGCACGCGCAGCCTGCTGAACTGGCTCGCCGCGGGCGCCGGGTCGACCTACGACGACTGGCTCGAGCAGGACCGGCCCCCGGCGGCGATCGAGGAAGCCTGGCGGCGCATCGCGGACGTCGCCAAGCCGCACATCCGCGTGGCCGATCTGCCGCGCGCGCGGGGCGAGCGCATGGCGCCGCCGGGCGAGCGGCCCGAGGACCTCGCGGCGCTGGCCGCGCCCACGCACATCGACCCGGGCTGGCGCATGGGCAGCTACAGCGGCCTCGCGAGCGGCGCCGAACACGAAACCGCGGCGATCGATCACGATGCGCGCGCCGCCGTGCGCGCGCCGGCCGCCGTCCCGGACGACCTCCCCGCGCACGACATCCTGCGCTTTCCGCGCGGCGCTTCGGCAGGCGATTGCGTGCACGCCTTGTTCGAGCACGCGGATTTCACGAGTCCCGCGAACTGGGACGCATCGATCCAGCGCGCGCTCGCGCTCCATCCCCAGCGTGGCCTCGGCAATGCGCCGCCCGCGCTGCAGAGCGCGATGCTCCGCGCGCTGCTCGAGAACGTCCTTGCCGCTCCGTTGCCGGAGGGCATCGTGCTCGGCCGGGTGCCGGGCACGCGCCGGCTCGACGAACTCGGTTTCAGCCTGCCGGCCGCGGCATTGCAGCCGGCCGCGCTCAATGCATGGCTCAAGGCGCACGGCTATCCGATGCCGCGGCTGTCGTTCGCCGCCTTGCAAGGCTATCTGAGGGGATACATCGATCTCGTGTTCGAGCACGGCGGGCGGTACTACGTGCTCGACTGGAAATCGAACCACCTGGGCTACGCGCCCGAAGATTACGCCGGCGAGCGTGTCGGCGAGGCGATGGAGGCCCACGGCTACCACCTGCAGCACCTGCTCTACGCCGTGGCCGTGCACCGGTACCTGCGCCGGCGCATCGCCGACTACGATTACGAGCGGCATTTCGGTGGCGCGCTGTACCTCTTCGTGCGCGGCGTGCGGCCGCAGTGGCGGAGCCCGACCGGCGATGCGCTCGGCGTCTGGTTCCATCGCCCGCCCGCGGCGACGCTCGCGTCGCTCGAGGCGCTGCTCGCGGGCCAACCGAAGGCGCAGGCCGCATGAACGCGCCCGGCGATCTCGCGGTCGGCTTTGCGACGCACGTCTGCGCCTGGGCCGAGCGCGCCGGCGCGAGTCGCGATGCGCTGGCAGTGCTGCGCGTCGCCGCCGAGCGGGTGAGCCAGGCCAGCACGGAAGGCCACGTCTGCGTCGCGCTGCAGTCGCTCGCCGAGATGCTCGAGGGTCGTTCGTGCGCCGCACTGCGCGAAGCGCTGCTCGCCTCGGGCATGGTGAGCGCGGATGGCGACGGCGTCGTGCTGCCCCTGGTGCTCGACGGCAGCGGGCGGCTCTACCTGCGCCGCTACTTCGATTACGAGCGGCGGCTCGCCGAAGCGCTCGTGCGCCGCGCGGCGCTTCCGGAACGGGGTGCCCCGGCGCAGCCCGCGGAGGACGCGCAGCAGCGCGCCGTGGAGACTGCGCTGCGGCAGCGGCTGACGGTGATCAGCGGCGGCCCGGGCACCGGCAAGACGACCACCGTGGCGCTGCTCCTTGCGCGCATCCTCGAGCAGGATGCGGCGGCGCGCATTGCGCTCGCCGCGCCCACCGGCAAGGCCGCCGCGCGCATGCTCGACACGCTGCGCGAGCGTGCGCGCGACCTTCCGGCGGCGATCCGCGAGCGGCTGCCCGCCGAGTCGCACACGATTCATCGCCTGCTCGGCGTCACCGCCGATGCGGGCCGCTTCCGGCACCACGCCGGCAACCCGCTGCCCGTGGACGTGCTCGTGGTGGACGAGGCGTCGATGCTCGACCTCGCGCTGGCGGCACGGCTCGTGGAGGCCGTGCCCGACGATGCGCGCATCGTCCTGCTCGGCGACAAGGACCAGCTCGCCGCGGTCGAAGTGGGCGCCGTGTTCGCGGAACTCTCGGCGCGCGAGGGTTCGCCGCTTGCGCCGAGCGTCGTCTGGCTGACGCAGAGCCATCGCTTCGCACAGGATTCGGGCATCGGCCGGCTCGCCGCCGACATCAACGCCGGCGAACCCGATCGCGCGCTCGCGTGGCTCGCGGCGAATGCCGATCCCGTCGCCGAGTGGATCGAGGATGCCGGCGCAAGCCTGCCGTCCGCTGCGCGCGAGCGGATCCTCGCTGGCTATGCGCCCTATCTCCAGGCGCTGCGCGAGCAACCGGACGATCCCGGCGCGGTGTTCCGCGCGTTCGAGCGTTTTCGCGTGCTGTGCGCCGTGCGCGAGGGCGCACGGGGGGTGCGCGAATTGAACCGGCAGCTCGGCGAGCACGCGCGCGCGGTGCTCGATCACCCGCTCGATCCGGGCGGCCGCTCGCCCTGGTATCCGGGACGCCCGGTGATGGTGGCGAAGAACGACTACGTGCTGCGGCTGTTCAACGGCGACATCGGCGTCTGCCTGCCGGACGGCGCCGGCGCGCTCGCCGTGTGGTTTCCTGAGAAGGGCGGCGCGTTCCGCGCCATCGCACCCAGCCGGCTGCCCGAGCACGAGGACGCCTGGGCGAGCACGGTGCACAAGGCCCAGGGCTCCGAATTCGACGCGGTGCTATGCCTGCTGCCGGAAACGCCCGGGCCGGTGACGGTGCGCGAACTGCTCTACACCGCGGTCACGCGTGCGCGGGAAAAGGTGACGCTTGCCGGCAGCGCGGAGGTGTTCCGCGCTGCGTGCGCCGCGCGCACGCAGCGCCACGCGGGACTGCTGGAGCGGATGCGCGAGGCCGCGGCGTCAGGCCGGACGGGGCAGCGCTGAGCCAACGCGGAACATCGCGCGATAGCGCCGCCGGCGCTCCTCCGGCGTGCGGCCGAGCGCGCAGTACACGCCGTGCGGCGTGACGATCGGGTCTTCGCGGCCCACGGCGTTCGCCCCGAAGCTCGACCAGCGCCACGCGCCGGGATCGCGCGCGAGCCCCGCGCGCACCGGGTTCTCCTCGATGTAGCGCATGCAGGAAAGCAGGTAACGCGGCGCGTAGACGGGCGAGGCGTCCAACGTCTCCTCCCACGATGCGCGTGCGCAACGCTCGAGCAGCGCGCGCATCAACAGCGTGGCGCCCGCCCTGCGCGCCGGCGTGACGAGCAGATGCACGTGATTGCCCATCAGCACGTAGGCGTGCACCGCGCAGCGGCAATCCACCGCGCACGCGCCAAGCGCCCGCAGGTAGGCGCACGCCTCGCGCGCTGTGACGAAACACGTTGCGCCGGCCCGCCCACGCTGCACCACGTGCAGCGCGACCCCGGGCGGTTGCGGACAGGCGAGGCGGGACATGGCGCTTCCCCACGCAACGCGCGAACGCGCGAGGTGGATGACCATGGACGCGCTTGCTTGCAAAACCCGACGTGAACGCCATCGCGGCGCCGCAGCGTCACTCGTCCAGCGTACCTGCCTCCCCTGCCGGCAACTCCGCGATCCCTCCCAGCTGCGGCACCGCCTCCTGCCCGATGCCCTGCAGGTCGCCCACGACCCCGAGCATCCCGCTCGTCAGCCGCCCGAGCTGGCCCTCGCGCTTTTTCCAAAGGCGCTGCATCGCGGCCTTCTCCGCTTCGAGGTCCTGGCGCATCGCGTTGAACCCGTCCACCATCGCCCGCACGCGCTGCGCGAACTGCGGGCTGCAGATGTAGTTGTAGACGAGCTCCATCTTCTCGTTGCGTCCGGTGTTCGCGAGCCGCAGCTTGTGCATCTCGAGGAGCGTCGTGCGCAGCGCCTCCGCGAGCGGCCGCGCGGCGTCGAACCGCGCCACCCAGACCTCCGCCTCGCGCACGAACGGCTCGCGCGCCTCGCGCGGCATCGCCGCGGTGACGAGCACCGCGATCTCCGCGCCCACCTGCTGCTGGTCGTCCTTCAGCTTCTGGATCCAGGCCCCCTGCCAGTTCTTGGTCTGCTTCGCCTCCCAGACGATGGTGCCGCACACCTGCCCGGTGGCCGAACGCACGCGCTGCAGCAGGTCCGCGCCGGTGACGCCCTTCGGCACCGGCTCGATTTCGTCCATTGGAAACGCGCTCTTCAGCATCGTCTCGAGCCCGAGCTCGAGCGCCTCGCCCTGTGTCTGCTGCGAGCCCTGCTCGAGTTTGCGCTTCAGGTCGGCGGCCTCGCGCTGCGCGGATTCGAGCTGGGCGCGAAACTGCGCCTCGCGCCGGCCGAACTCCTCGCCGGCGGCCGCGCGCGCCCGCTCCTCGATGGCTTTCCGCTCGGCATCGAGCTTGCGCTGGTATTCCAGCTCCTGGCCCTGGCGCTTCTCCTCCGCCTCGCGCAGCTGCCGACGCAGTTCGAGCTCGCCGGTGCGCAGACTCGCGAGCACGCCCTCCTTCGCCTCGAGCGCCTCCCGCATCGAGCGCGCCTCGGTCTCGAACTGCTCCTTGGCAAGGGCCTTGGCTTCTTCACGCGCTTTGTCGAGCTGCGCTCTTGCGCCCTTGGCGGCCGCCTCGGCCGCGGCGGCCTGCTCCTTGAGCGCGTCGACCTGCGCCGCCGCCTCGCGCTCGGCGCGACGCTTCGCCTCAGCGGCGAGCTGCGTCTCGAGTTTCCGCGCCCGCTCATCGAAGCTGCGATCGAAGTCCTCCGCGTAGCGCTCGATGGTTTGCGTGGAGATGCCTTCCTGCAGCGCAAAGGCGTGCGCGCACTTCGGGCAGGCAATGGGCTCGGCGGCGTCGAGGATGATGGGGCGGGTCATGCTGGCTCCGTGCGTTCGTGGAATTCAGGCCGCACGCTTCGCGATCGGCCGCACGGCAATCCGCAGGCCGGCGGCAGCGAGCACAGCGGTCAGGCTTCGCAGCTCGGGATTCCCCGAGGCGGACAGCATCCGGTAGGTGGCCTCGCGCGTGAGCTTCGCCTTGCGGGCAATCCGCGCCACGCCGCCCTGCGCCTGCGCCACCTGTCGCAGTGCCAACATCAATGCGGCCTGGTCGCCCTGCGCAATGACGGCCTCCAGATAGGCCGCGGCCTCTGCAGGCTCCTGGAGCTGCTCGAGCAGCCACGGTTCGTAGGACACGCTGGCCGCAGCGGCCGCCTTGCGACGGCCGTTACGCGCGCTGTTGGTAGTCCCGGAAGTACTCCTTCGCATCGGCGATGTCCCTCTGTTGCGTCCGCTTGTCTCCGCCACACAGCAGGATGACGACGATCCGACCCTGCCTGCCGAAGTACGCCCGGTACCCCGGCCCCCAGTCAATGCGCAGTTCCATGACCCCGCTGCCAACCGACCTGGCATCACCGAAGTTGCCCAGGGCGACGCGCGCAAGCCGCGCCTGAATCCGGCTCCGTGCCTGACGGTCGGCGAGCCCCTGCAGCCAGTCCGCAAACGGCTTCTTGCCGTGCCGCGTCTGGTAGATCCGCAACTCGACAGCCGCCATCGTAACTTATAGATCACTTCAGATCAACGCCCCACCCCACACAGCAACAGCGCCTCGGCCACCTCCAGCACGTCGTCCGGCCAGCAGTCCATCGGCCGCGGGTGGGGCGCGTCGGTCTCCGCGCAGGGCCGGCAGGCGAGCACCGGCAGCACCCAGCGCGACGGGATCACCGCGATGCCGTGCGCCGCGCCGAGCAGCGCGCCCGCAATCGCGCCGTTGGTGTCGGTGTCGCCGCCCGCCGCGACCGTGGCGACGACGCCCGGCTCGAAGCCGCTGCCGTTCATGAGCCGATAAAAGGCGTTCTCGAGCGCGATCAGCACCCAGCCCGGGTTCTTCGAAAAATCCTGCGCGATCTCGCCCGCGGCAGCGCGCTCGATCGCCTCCCGCGCCTCGCCGAGCGTGTGCGCGAGCGCCGCGGCGAGCATGGCGGCTAGATCCCCGGTGGCAACGCCCGTCGCGATGGCGGCAGCGAAACCCGCGCACGCTTCCACGCATAGCGGATGGGGGTGCGTGAGCCGCGAATCCTCCCGGGCCGCGTGCGCCGCGCGCTCCGCATCGCCCGCCGCCCAGATGCCGATGGGCGCAACCCGCATGAGCGATCCGTTTGCCGCGCTGGAGAGATTCGGGCGCCCCTGCAGGCCCGCTCGCGTCATGCCGCCGACGTCGAACGGTTTCGACGCGAGCCACCCCTGGTAGGCGCCGAGCACCGATCGGGCGTCGAATCGCCGCTGACGCAGCAGGCTGCGCGCGAGCGCGAGCGCCAGTTCGGAGTCGTCGGTGGGTTGGCCGGCCAACGTGTTCCACGTGCCACCGTCCGCGAGATCCGCCACGCCGCCCGGATACCGTTTCGCGATCTCGCGCGCGTCGCGGAATTCGACGAGCGAGCCGAGGCTGTCGCCGATCACCTGGCCGATCAGGCAGCCCTGCGCGCGGGCAAGGCGCGCGGCGTCGGCGATCTTCGGGAACGCAACGGAAGTCCTCGCGTCGAGTTTCGGGATGTCGGTGTACGCGGACCAGGCGACCGGCGCCAGCGCAGCGGCCGCCTCCGGTGCGCCCGCGATGCAGCCCGAGACCCGCGCGCCCTCCACGCCGGTAAAGACGATCTCCCGGCTGCCCGCGTCGAGCAGCACGCCACCGGCGCCGCGCAGGATCGCCGCGCCCGCCGCAATGTCGTACTCGTGGACGGCATGTGCGGAGATCGCCGCGACGCCGTCGCCCGCGCCGACGCGCGCCAGCCGGTACGCGATGCTCGACATGCCGATGAACCGCGCAGGCCTTGCGCACTGCGCGAAGAAATGCGGCCGCCGCGCCGCGGATTCGGTGCACCAGACGAACTCGCCGCGCGCGAGGCGCCTGCCGGCCAGCGAGGCTTCGACCGGCTCGCCGTTCCTGCGCACCGGCCCCGTGCCCTCCGCCCAGGCGATCGTGTCGCGGCCGCGGTCGGGGGACATCGGGCTGTGCACGACGCCGAGCACCGCCACGCTGCCGCGCAACAGCCCCACCGAAACCGCCGAGCCGCGCGCGCCGCGCAGGAAATTGCTCGTGCCGTCCTGAGGATCCACGAGCCAGCGCCAACCTTCGACCCGGCCCTTCGTGAGGCCGGTCTCCTCGCCGAGGAAATCGCAGTCGAGCGCCGCCTGCAGAGCGATGCGCAGTGCTTCCTCGATTTCGGTGTCGATCGGCGCCTTGCCTTGCGCGCCGCGCGGCCCGCCCGGCCGATAGAACTCCGCGCGCAGCCGCTCGCCCGCGGCCTCGGCGGCCGCGACGACGGAATCCAGAATCCTGGCCAGCGGTTGCGGGAGGTCCATCGTCTTCCGGGTGTCGTTCTGCCGAGGATGAGCCTCGTCCAGCGTGCGCTATTCTGGCCGACTTTCGGATGCCCGCCCACCCTACCAAGGTCGCATCGATCTTGCAGGGCGCAGTCCGCGCGATCGGGCAGCTCAGGACGCGCGGCCGGGTTCCGACGGCTGGGGGCCGCGCGGGCGCTTGCGCCGCTCGGCGCCCCTGCCGCCGGGCGGCCCGATGTCCGCCTGCGTCACTTTGCGGCCATTGACGTAGATATCCCCCAGCGTACGCCCGTAGCTGTCATGGCCGTGGCGGCGGATGCGCACCCCGCCCGCATCGAGCTGGCGCTGCAGCGCGCGGCGCTGCGCCTCCGCCCCCGGCTCGCCACGCTCGGCGGCGTACACCTCGCGCAGACGGATGCGCTCGCGCCCGCAGCGGACCGTGTCGCCGTCGACCGCCTTGCAGCGCCGCGCCGCTTCCGCCGGCGCGNNGGAGAAAGCGCAATCAGCAGGTCGATCGGGATCATGGCCGCGAGGATGCGCGTCCCGCGGGCTCATGGCGTGAGCCTCGCCGGGAGGCCGGCGCGCCTCAGTAGCGCTGCAACGCCGTCTTCAACTGGTCGCGGACCCTGGCGCGCAGCGCCGGCGGTCCGAGCACCTCGACGTCGGGCCCGTGCTTGAGGATGTCCATGACCAGCTCCCGATCGTCCGCGTACGGCAGCTCGAGGACGTAATGACCGTCCCTCTCGAAGGCGCCCCGCTGCTGCGAGTGCCATTTCTGGAACGCGACCCAGCGCGCAGCGAGCGGCGAGAACTTGAGCTTCGCCCAGGCCACGTTCCGGCCCGAGAAGATCCCGTAGCCCGCCTTCATGAAGTCGTCGAGCTCGGTCTTCGGCACGTCCTTCGCGCGCGCGGCCAGCAGTTCCGCGCGGCGGATGGCGTCGATCGAGAAGCTCCGCAGCCCCTCGCGCAGGTGGCAGTACGCGTCCACGTACCAGTTGTCGCGGTAGTGCACGAGCCGCTGCGGCGAGATCTCGCGCTCGGTCTCGCGGTCTTCCATGCGGTTGTAGTGGGCGATGCGCAGCCGGCGGCGCGCCAGTGTCGCCTGCGCGACCAGCGTGAAGTGCTCGTGCTCGAGCTCGCGCGCCGCCTGGCGCAGCACGCGCACGCGCTTCGCCACCTCCTCGTGCGAATGGTCCCCCGCGCCGAGGATGACGTTCAGCCGCGCCAGCAGCGGCTTGACGTGCGGCGTGAGCAGGCCCGGCTGCAGGCCCTCCAGCAGCTGCTGCATGGTGAGCAGCGCGTGGATTTCGTCCGCCGAGAACCACAGCCCCGGCAGCTCGTACTTCGGCCCGACCCCGGGCTTGCCGAAGCGGTAGCCGTTCGACTCGCGGTGATACTCGATCGGCGCGTGGAAGCGGCTCTTCATGTACTCGAGGTCGCGCTTCAACTGCGCTCGCGACAGCCCGCCGAGCGACGTCTGCAGGCGCGCGAACGAGACGCTGCGCCCGCTCTGCAGGAGCTGGTCGATCTTGTAGAAGCGTTCCAGGCGGTCCATCGGCCCCGGGCGCTCAGTCCACGGTCGCGCCGGTCGCCTTGATGATCTTCGACCACTTCGCCTGCTCGGCGCGGATCCACTTCGCGAAATCCGCGGGGGAACTCGCCACGACATCGAAGCCCTGCTTGCCCAGCGAGTCGCGNNGCGGCCGGCGCGAGCAGGCCGATCCAGGCGAGCGACTCGAGCTGGGGATAGCCCAGTTCCGCGACGCTCGGAATGTCGGGCGCGAGCGCACTGCGCTTCAGCCCGGTCACGGCGAGTCCCTTCAGCTTGCCGGCCTTCACCTGCGGCAGCACCGCCGGAATGATGGCGAACATCGCGTCGATGTTGCCCGCCAGCATGTCCGTCACCGCCGGCGGAAATCCGCGGTAGGGAATGTGCAGGATGAACAGCTTCGCCTCGTCCTTGAACAGTTCCATCGTCAGGTGCGAAGCGCTGCCGCTGCCGACCGATCCGTAGGACAGGCGCCCCGGATTGCCGCGAGCGTGCTGGACGAAATCCTTGAAGTTGTCCGCCGGCACCTTCGGGATCGCGACCAGCATCTGCGGCGCGGAAGCCAGCAGCGACACCGGCACGAGATCGCGATCCGAGTCGTAAGAGAGGTTCTTGTAAAGGAACTTGTTGATCGCGGCCGGGCCGTTGACGCCGACGAGCAGCGTGTAGCCGTCGGCCGCGCTCTTGGCGACGGCGTCGGCGCCGATGTTGCCGCCGGCGCCGGTGCGGTTCTCGACCACGAACGGCTGGCCCATCGCCTCCTGCAGCTTCGACGAGAGCGTTCGCCCGACGATGTCGGGCGTGGACCCCGGCGGATACGGCACGATCACCTTGACGGGCTTGGCGGGATACGCCTGCGCCATCGCCACGCCGGGAAAAGCGACCAGCGCGGCAACCAGCATTCCAATTCCGATACGCATGGGATGTCCTCTCATCTTCGAACTCGGCAAGGCCCGCATTTTAAGAGGGAAACGGCAACCGCCGGATATATTTGATCAAAGGCGCCGCGTGTCCCGCGGCGCGCCCCCGGTCAGGCAAGGTGCTCCAGCAGGCGGCCAACGCCCGGGTAATCCTGCCGGGCGATGACGTACTTGCGGGCATATGCGCCCCATCGTTCACCCGCGCGCAGCGCGTCGCGGAATGCGGCCGGGTCCGTCACGCGCCGCCCGCCAAGACTGTCGACGCCGCGCGCAAAAAGCGGGTCGGGCACGCAGCCGGCGGTCGGCCCGACGATCGCGAAGTGCCGCGCGTTGCGGCAAGCCGCGAGCACCGCATCGAGCGTGTCGTTGAGCATCACGGTGCAGGTGCTGATCACCTTGGTGCACGACGCGAGCTCCGCCGGATCGAGCGTGACGCGGTAGCCCTCGTGCTCCCCCGCAAGTTCCGGCCGCAACTCGAGCACCGTCAGCCGGGCACCGCGCGCGGCGAGCTCCGGGACGAGCGGGCGGAAGAAGCCGATCATGCCAACGTGCTCGCCGCGTTCCGGCGCAATCTCGCCGAGCGAGTCGTCGGCCTCGGGCAGCGCCCAGCCGGCGCGAGCGAACAGGAGCTGCGAGAGCGCATTGATCGCGGCGAAACCGAGCGCCTTGTCCACCGCATCGCGCCCCGCGTAGCCGCGCGCAAGTGTCAGCGCACTCGCGCCGGCGAGCACCGNNTCCGCGGGCGGCAGGTGGAGCGCCCGCACGCGCGGATCGCCCAGGCACGCGGCGATGCGCTGGGCGAGCGCGACGTATTGCTCGGCGATCGTGCTCATGCCGCGAAGCGCATCAGACCGCGGCGCCGGTCTGCCGTCGGTTCACGTCCTAGGCGCGCCGCAGATCGTGGCGGCTGAGCGGCAGGGAGCGAATGCGCTTGCCGGTGGCGCTGAAGATCGCGTTGCACACCGCGGGCGCCAGCGGCAGAATCGCCGGCTCGCCGTGGCCGCCCCAGAAACCGCCTGTCGGCGCGAGCACGGTTTCCACCTTCGGCATGTCGCCAATGCGCGGCAACGGGAAATCGTCGAAGTTGGATTCCACGATGCGCCCGTTCTTCACGTTGTTCTCCTGGTTGAGGATGCTGCCGAGGCCGTACAGCACGTTGCTCTCGGCCTGGGCGCGGCAGGTGTCGGGATTCACCACGTGCCCCGAGTCGACCGCGACGACGATGCGCCGTACCTTGAGTTCGCCGGCGGGATTCACCGACACTTCGGCCACCATCGCCGCGTAGCTGCCGAAGCCGTCGACGACGGCGACGCCACGGTGAACGCCGGGCGCCAGTGCGCCGCCCCAGTCCGCCGCCTTCGCCACGGCTTCGAGCACGAGCCGGTTCTTGTCGCCGGCCTTCAGCATCGCGAGGCGGTATTCGACCGGGTCCTTGCCCGCGGCGGCGGCCAGCTCATCCAGGAAGCACTCGCGATAGAAGCCGTTCTGCTGGCCCGGCGCACGCCAGAAGCCGACCGGAACGTGGCCATTGCGCATGGCGTAGTCCACCTGCTGGTTGGGCACGGTGTAGGGCATGTCGCTCAGCGTGCGCACGGCGGTGAAGTCGATTCCCGACGCGTTCAGCGCCCGCGGCATGAGAACCTTCAGGATGGAGGGGCAGGCGATCCGCGAATGCATCGCGATGACCCGGCCCTGCGCGTCGAGGCCCGCCTTCATGCGCACGATGCTGGCGGGGCGATAGAAGCCGTGCTGCATGTCCTCTTCGCGCGACCACATCAGCTTCACCGGCACGCCGGGCATCGCCTTGGCGATCGTCACGCCCTGCGTCACGAAGTCCTGCGGGCCGCCGCGCCGGCCGAAGCCGCCGCCCAGCATCATCTTGTGGACTTCGATGCTCGCCAGCGGCAGGCCGGAAGCCTCCGCGGCGGCCGCCATGGACGCTTCGCCGTTCTGCGTCGAGGTCCACACCTCGAGAAAGCCGTCCGGCCGGAACCACGCGGTGCAGGTCTGTGGTTCCATCGTCGCGTGATTGAGGTAAGGCGAGTGATACTCGGCCTCGATCACTTTCGCCGCAGCCGCAAGGGCCGCCGGCGCATCGCCGACCTTGCGCGCCTGCGGCAGATTCGGATCGGCGAGACCTTCCTGCAGCATGGCCGCGATGGTCTCGTTGCTGGCCTTTTCGTTGCCGCCGGCGCGCCATTCGACCACCAGCTTCTTCAGCGCCTCGTTGGCGCGCCACCAGCTGTCGGCAATCACGGCGACGAAGTGGTCCTCGCGCACCACCTTCTTCACGCCGCGCATGGCCTGCGCGATGCTCGCATCGACGCGCGCCACCGTGCCGCCAAAGATCGGGCATTGCGCAATGGAGGCGTGCAGCATCCCGGGCAACGCCACATCCACGCCGAAGACGGGTTTGCCGCGCACCTTGTCCGGAATGTCGAGGCGGCGCACAGGCTTGCCGGCGATTTTCCAGTCCTTGGGATCGCGCAGCGTGACCTCCGCGGGCGGCGAGAGCCGCGCCGCTGCCGCCGCCAGTTGCCCGTAGCGCAGCGTCCTGCCGCTCGCCGCATGCGTGACGAGACCTTTTTCGGCCGTGCACGCCGTCGCCAGCACCTGCCACTGCGCGGCGGCGGCGGCGACCAGCATCGCGCGCGCGCTCGCGCCCGCCTTGCGCACGTAGTCGTGCGAGGAGCGAATCCCCTGGCTCCCGCCGGTGGACATCGAGCCCCAGACGCGGTTTCGCCTGAAGTGTTCGTTGGGCGACGCGAACTCCGTACTCACCTGCGCCCAATCGCAATCCAGTTCCTCGGCGACCAGTTGCGCGAGCGCCGTAAGGCTTCCCTGGCCCATTTCGGAGCGGGCAATGCGGATGACGACGCGGTCGTCGGGATGAATCACGATCCAGGCGTTCACTTCCGCGACGGGCGCGGTCGGCGCGGCCGCCGAGCCGGCGGGAAAACTGAATTCGAGCGCGAACCCGCCACCCAGCGCGGCGGACGCTTTGAGGAATTGACGGCGGGACAGGGCGCTCGTCATGGCGATTTCCCTCACGACTTCGGTTCGGCCGGCGCTTCGGCGAGCGCGTGGATGGCTTTCCGCACCCGCGCGTAGGTGCCGCAGCGGCACAGGTTGGACATCGATGCGTCGATGTCCGCATCGGTCGGCTTCGGTTTCTTCGCCAGCAAGGCAGCCGCCGACATGATCATTCCCGGCTGACAGTAGCCGCACTGCGGCACTTCGTGGTCGATCCACGCCTGCTGGACGCGATGCAACTGGCGCTGCGCCAGGCCCTCGATCGTTACGATGCGCTTGCCGACCGCCGCGGACACCGGCAGCGAGCAGGAACGCACCGGCACGCCGTCGACGTGCACCGTGCAGGCACCACACACGGCGATCCCGCAGCCGTACTTGGTCCCCGGCAGATCCAGGTGATCCCGCAAGACCCACAGCAACGGCATCTCCGGCTCGACGTCCACGGTGTGCCCGCGTCCGTTCACGTTCAGCGTCAGCATGTCGGAATCCCTCGAGTGATGGTGGATGTCATTCCGCGGTGAAAGACTGAAGTAGGGTCTCGCTTGCGCCTGCATGGTGCCGGGCGAAGTACCAGGGTGCAAGCTAGCGCGGCTCCGAGGGGCGGCTCATGACGCACGTCAACCGGACGGGTGCAGGCGCGGCTGCTACCGGGCCGCCGGCTCCCCCGCGGCCTCACGCGCTCCTGTAAGCTGGCGCGACGCGCACGTGTCGCGCGCTCAGGACCGCCGCAGAGCAACCGAAGGACATTGATGATGAATCCGCAGCCGATCGCATTCCACGTGCTGGCCAAGCCGACCGGGGCGACCTGCAATCTCGACTGCAAGTACTGCTTCTTCCTGTCGAAGGAGAGCCTCTACCCCAGCGAGCGGTCGCGCATGCCCGAGACCGTGCTGGAGGCCTACATCCGGCAGCGGCTGGACGCGCACCACGATCCCGAGGTGAATATCGCCTGGCAGGGCGGCGAACCGACCATCATGGGGCTGGATTTCTTCCGCCGCTCGATCGAGTACGTGAAGAAGTATCGCAAGCCGGGCCAGAACATCCTGCACACCATCCAGACCAACGGCCTGCTGCTGGATGACGCCTGGTGCGCGTTCCTCAAGGAGCACAAGTTTCTCGTCGGCCTGAGCATCGACGGCCCGCAGGCCATGCACGACGCCTACCGCGTCGACAAGCGCGGCGAGGGCTCCTTCCGCCTCGTCCTGCGCGCATGGGAGGCCTTGCGCAGGCACGAGGTCGACTGCAACATCCTGTGCACCGTGCACGCCGCCAACGCGGATCACCCGCTGGAGGTCTACCGGTTCTTCCGCGACACGTTGCAGGCGCGGCACCTGCAGTTCATTCCCATCGTCGAGCGGGCCACGCCGGAACTGCTGCCGATCGCCAACCTGGGCTGGGGCGAGCGCCCGGGCGGGGAACGCCCGCTCTACCTCCAGCGCGGCTCGCTCGTCACCGAGCGATCGGTTCGCGCCGACCAGTTCGGGGCGTTCCTCTGCGCGATCTTCGACGAGTGGGTCAAGCGCGACGTCGGAACGGTGTTCGTGCAGACCTTCGACGTCGCGCTCGGCAGCTGGGTCGGCCAGCACAACCTGTGCATCGTCTCGCCCACCTGCGGCAATGCCGTCTGCCTGGAGCACAACGGCGACCTGTATTCATGCGATCACTTCGTCGAACCGGGACATCTGCTGGGAAACATCACGACGACGCCCATGGCGGAGCTGGTCGCCTCGCCGAAACAGCGCCGTTTCGGGCAGGCCAAGTTCGACACGCTGCCCAAGTACTGCCGCGACTGCGAGGTCCTCTTCGCCTGCTACGGGGAATGTCC
>DKBI01000043.1 GCA_002451175.1 Betaproteobacteria bacterium UBA6904 | reverse complement strand
TTCCTCGTGCCGTTCATGTTCGTGCTCGATCCGAGCGGCCTCGGCCTGCTGCTCACGGGATCGTTCAAGACGCTCGCCGGCGCCGACTGGGGTTCCATCGCGCTGGTGACGTTCACGGCGGCGATCGGCATCGCCGCGCTCGCCGGGGGCCTGCAGGGCTGGCTGCTCAGGAAAGTCAGCATGGCCGAGCGGATCATGCTGGTCGTTGCCGGCTTCCTGCTGGTGTATCCGAGCAATTGGACCGACCTCGTCGGCTTCGCCCTGGTGGTGCTCGTGGTCGCGCTGCAGTGGGTGCGCAGGGACCGTGCGCCGGCTTGATACCGACATCCTGATTCTCGGTTCGGGCGGCGCGGGGCTCTTCGCCGCGCTGCACGCGCACCGGGCCGCGCCCGGGGCGTCGATCACGGTGGCGGTGAAGGGGCTGCTCGGCAAGAGCGGCTGCACGCGCATGGTGCAGGGCGGCTACAACGTCGCGCTGGCGCCGGGCGACTCGGTCGAGCGCCATTTCATGGACACGATCGAGGGCGGCAAGTGGCTGCCCGACCAGGATCTCGCCTGGAAGCTGGTGACGCTCGCCGTCGAGCGCATTCACGAGCTGGAGAACGAGCTGGGCTGCTTCTTCGACCGCAATCCCGACGGCACGATCCACCAGAAGGCGTTCGCCGGGCAGACCTTCGATCGCACGGTGCACAAGGGCGATCTCACCGGCATCGAGATCATCAACCGGCTCGCCGAGCAGGTCTGGGCGCGCCGCATCGCCCGGCTCGAGGAGCATCGCGCGGTCGCGCTGGTGAAGAATCCGGCGGGCGACGCGCTCGCCGGCGTGCTGATGATCGACCTGCGGCGCGGCGATTACGTGCTGGTGCGCGCCAAGGCCGTGCTGCTCGGCACGGGCGGCGGCCCCACGATGTATCGCTACCACACGCCCTCCGGCGACAAGAGCTGCGACGGCCTGGCGATGGCGCTCGATGCGGGGCTTGCGCTGCGCGACATGGAAATGGTGCAGTTCCATCCGACCGGATTGCTGGCCGGCGCGCACACGCGCATGACCGGCACCGTGCTGGAGGAGGGCCTGCGCGGCGCGGGTGGTTATCTCCTGAATGGCGCGCGCGAGCGCTTCATGCCGCGCTATGACCCGGCCTCCGAGCGCGCGACGCGCGACATCGTCTCGCGCGCGATGTTCGCCGAGATGCGCGCCGGGCGCGTCACGCCGAACGGCGGTCTGTACATTGCGATGGCGCATCTGGGGCCGGAGAAGGTCGCGCGCCAGTTCAAGGGCATGGTCGAGCGCTGCGCGGACTGCGGCTTCGATCTCGCCGGCGATCTGGTCGAGGTCGTGCCGACCGCGCACTACATGATGGGCGGGGTCGAGTTCGCGCCCGACTGCCGCACGGCGCTCCCCGGACTGTTCGTCGCGGGCGAGGACGCCGGCGGCGTTCACGGCGCGAACCGGCTGGGCGGCAACGGCGTGGCGAATTCGACGGTGTATGGCGGCGTCGCGGGCGAGGCGATGGCCGACTGGATCGCCGGCCAGAAGGCGTGGCACGAACCCGACCCGGCAACGCTGGACGAAGCCGTGCGGCAATGCGAGCCCCGCGCCGGCGGAAAGCCCGGCGCGCTCGAGGCGGTGCGCGAGCAGCTCTATGACACGATGTGGAACAAGGTCGGCATCCTCCGCGACGCGAAGACGCTGCGCGAGGCGCTCGGCGATCTCGCGGCCCTGGAGTCGGACCTCGCGCGCCAGGCGATCGCAGGCGGCGAGCGGGCGTACAACGTGTCCTGGCACGACTGGCTCAACCTGAGGAACCTCACCGCGGTGAGCCGTGTCATCGCGCAGGCGGCGCTCGCGCGCGAGGATTCGCGCGGCGCGCATTTCCGCGAGGATTTTCCGCAGACTGGCGCGCTGGAGCACTCCGCGTTCAGCAGCGTGCGCCGCGAGGGCGACGCGGTGGCGCTGACGATGAAGCCGGTGGCGTTCACGCGCGTCAAGCCGGGAGCTTCGTTGATCGCAACGGATACCCGGGCGGCGCAGGCCGCGGAAAGGGTCGGTTAACCATGCGCTCCTGGTGGATCCAGGCGGGCAGCACGGGCACCACGGTGGAGGCGCGCGAGACCGCAGTCCCGGAGCCCGGGGAAGGGCAGATGCTCGTGCGCATGCGCGCTGCGGGCCTCAATCGCGGTGAATTCATCGCGGCGCACGGGCTGACGAAGCCGGGCGCGCCGAAGCCCGCGGGCACCGAAGGCGCCGGCGAGGTCGAGCGGCTCGGTCCGGGCGTGAGCGGGTTTCGCGTCGGCGAGCGCGTCATGGGGCGCTGCCCCGGCGCGTTCGCGGAGTACGCGCTGATGCAGGCCTGCGAGACGATGGCCGTGCCTGCCGGAATCGGCTGGGAGGAGGCCGGCAGCATCCCGCTCGTCTTCCTCGTCGTCTACGACATGCTCGTCGACCAGGGCCGGCTGCAGCCGGGGGAGTGGCTGCTCGTCACGGGGATTTCCTCGGGCGTCGGCGTCGCCGCGCTGCAGGCTGGAAAGGTGCTCGGCGCGAAGGTGGCGGGCACCTCGCGCTCGAAAGACAAGCTGGCGCGGCTCGCGGCGCTCGGCCTCGACCTCGGTCTGTGCACGACCGATGCGCCGATCGCCGACGCGGTGCTGCAGGCCACGGGCGGGCGCGGCGCCGACCTCGTCGTCAATACTGTCGGCGGATCGGTGTTCGCCGACTGCGTGCGCGCGCTCGGCTTCGAGGGGCGGCTCGCCACGGTCGGCTACCTCGACGGCGTGGTGAAGGCGGAAATGGACCTGGAGGCGCTGCACGCCAAGCGCCTGAGGCTCTTCGGCGTTTCCAACAAGCTGCGCAACGCCGAGCAGCGCGCGCGCACGGTGCGCGGATTCACGCGGGACCTGCTGCCGGCATTCGCCGACGGGCGCATCCGCCCGCTGATCGACCGCGTGTTCGCCTTCGAGGAGTTGCCTCAGGCGAAGGCGTTCATGGAGGCGAACGCGCAGGTCGGCAAGATCGTCCTCGCCTCGCCGCGCGGCCCGGCGCTCAGTTCGCCGTAATCTTCGCTTCCTTCACGACGCGGCCCCAGGTCGCGTATTCGGACTCGATGGTCTTGGCGAGCGCCTCGGCCGTGCCCGGCTGCGGCTCGAGGCCGTTCGCCAGCAATTGCCTTTGCACCTCCGCGTCGGAGAGCGTCTTGACCAGTTCCTGGTTCCAGCGGGCGACGATGTCCTTCGGGGTCTTGACCGGCGCGACGTACGCGTACCAGTTCGTCGCCTCGTAGCCGGGATAGCCGGATTCGGCGATCGTCGGCACGTCGGGAAATGCCGGCGAGCGGTTGCGGCCCGTGACGGCGATCGCGCGGATTTTGCCGGACTTGATGTGCGGGCCCGACGACGCGGGCGTCGCGAACACGGCGCCGATCTGCCCGCCGAGGAGATCGCGCACCGCGGGCTCGCCACCCTTGTAGGGAACGTGCACGATGTCCAGTTTTCCGACGATGCCGAACAGGGCGCCCGCGAGGTGCCCCGCGCCGCCGATGCCGGAGGAGCCGTAGCTGATGCTGCCCGGCTTGTCCTTCGCCAGCTTGACGAAGTCGCCGACCGAGTTCACGCCGAGCGAGGGGTGCACCACGAGCACGTTCGGGAAGACGACCGCCATCGTGATCGGGGCGAGATCCTTCAGCGGATCGTAGGGCAGCTTCGCGACGATGTGCGGCGCGACCGTGAGCGAGCCGACCGAGGCGAGCAGGAGGGTGTGGCCGTCGGGCAGCGACTTGGCGACGAACTCGGTGGCGATGTTGCCGCCCGCGCCGGCGCGGTTCTCGACGACGACGGTCTGGCCGATGTTCTCGGACAGCTTTTTCGCGATGATGCGCGCGGCGATGTCGGTGCCGCCGCCGGGCGCGAAGCCGACCACCATCGTCACGGGACGCGTCACGAAACCGCCCTGCGCCCACGACGGAGCGGCGGCGAGCAGCGCGATGCCCAGAACGGCCGTTTGCAGCAGGCCAGCGGCGAGGCGCGCGGGGTTCAAGTCAGGTCCTGCGTTCATGGACGGTTTCCCTTTCAATGGCTGTGCCGGAACGGCCTCACACCACGCGCTGCTTCTTCAGCCGCGCGATGTCGTCCGCACCGTAACCGATTTCCGCGAGCACCTCGTCGGTGTGCTCGCCGATCTCCGGCGTGGCGGTGACGATCTCCGCGGGCGTTCGCGACAGGCGCGCGGCCTGGTTGAGAATCCGGATGTCCCCGAGCGAGGGATGCTTCACCGGGGCGGCGATGCCGAGGTGCTGAACCTGCGGATCGGCAAACACCTGATCCATCGTGTAGATCGGGCCGCAGGGCACGCCGGCGCGGTTGAGGATCTCGATCCACTCCGCGCCGGTCCTGGTTGCAAGCGCGCGGTTCAGTTCCGCGTTGAGCGCCGCGCGGTGCTCGGCGCGGCCTTCCTGCGTGGCGAAATCCGCGCGCTGCAACAGGTCCTCGCGCCCGATCGCCTGGCACAGCCGCTGCCACATGCCGTCGCCCGAGGCGGCGACGTTGATGTGGCCGTCGCGCGTCTGGTAGGCGGAGGTGGGCATGCTGGTGGGGTGGTCGTTGCCGACCTGCGGGGCGACCTCGCCCTTCATCAGGTAGCGCGCCGCCTGGAAGTCGAGCAGCGCGACCCCGGCCTGCAGCAGCGACGATTGCACCCACTGGCCCTTGCCCGATTGCTCGCGCTCGAGCAGCGCGGTGAGGATGCCGAGCGCCGCAAACAGGCCGGCGGTGACGTCGGCGATCGCCGCGCCCGTGCGCACCGGTCCCTTGCCGGGGAAACCCGTCACCGACATCAGTCCGCTCATGCCCTGCGCGATCTGGTCGAAGCCGGGCCGCTTGGCGTACGGACCGTCCTGCCCGAAGCCGGAGACGCTCGCCAGAATGATGCGCGGATTGATGCGCGCGAGCGACGCGTAGTCGAGGCCGAGGCGCTGCTTGACGTCCGGCCGGTAGTTCTCGACGGCGACGTCGGCCGATTTCACGAGGCGCTCGAGGACCTCGCGCGACTCGGGCGCCTTGAGATTGAGCGTCATCGAGCGCTTGTTGCGGTGCAGGTTCTGCATGTCCGGGCCGAGCCGCGGGCCGCCCATGGTTTCGTTGGGGTCGAGCCCCGGCGGCGACTCGATCTTGATCACGTCGGCGCCGAAGTCGGCGAACTGCCGGACGCAGGCCGGGCCGGCCCGCACGCGCGTGAAGTCGAGAAGGCGAAAGCGCGCGAGCGCGCCCTTGTCGGTGATGCGCGGCATGGCGGGGCCTATCCGATGTGCTGGCGGAAGAACGCCAGCGTGCGCTCGCGCGCGAGCTGCGCCGCCGCGGCGTCGAACGAGCCGCGCTGGTCGCAGTTGAAGCCGTGGTCGGCCGGGTAGACGTGCACGGTGATCTCCGGATGCGCCGCGGCCAGCCGCTGCACGCCGTCGAGCGGAATGTGCGCGTCGCGCTCGCCGAAATGGCAGGTCACCGGGCAGCCCGGCTGCAGCGCGGCCTGATCGGGCATGCCGCCGCCGTAATAGGGCACGCTGCAGGCGAGCCCCGCGACGCGCGCCGCGGCGACCCAGGAGATCAGTCCGCCCCAGCAGAAACCGACGATGCCGACCTTGCCCGCGCCCGCGGCTTCCTGCACGGCGGCCTCCACGTCCTTCATCGCCAGCTCGAGCGAGGTGCGCTCCTTGAGCGCGCGTCCCGCCGCGATATCGGCGGGCGCGTAGCCGAGGCTCACGTCCCGTTGCACGCGATCGAACATCGCCGGCGCCACCGCGACGTAGCCGTCGCGCGCGTAGCCGTCGGCGACCGAGCGGACGTGGCTGTTGACGCCGAATATCTCCTGCACGACGACGACACCGCCGCGCGGCGCGCCCTGCGGATCGGCGCGGTACGCCGCGATGCGCACCCCGTCGCTTGCCGCCAATGTGATGAGCCTGCCCATGCGCGCTCCCGTGAAATGCGTGCCGGTTAGAATCTTCGCATGAGAATGCAGGCGCAAGAGTTGTTTCGTCTGGCGAGCCTGGCGCTGCAGCGCGCCGGCGCCCGGCCGGCGATGGCGGAGGCGGCGGCGAGGCATCTGGTGGAAGCGGAAACGCAGGGGTTGCCGACCCACGGCATGTCCCGGGTGCCGTTTTACTGCGGCATGCTGCGCAAGGGCCGCGCGGATGGCGAAGCGCAGCCGGCGATCAAGGCGGATTTCGGCGCCACGTGCCTGATCGACAACGCGGACGGCCTGCCCTACGAGTCCTGCGCCATGGCCGTCGAGCAGGTCCTGCGACGTGCCCGCACCCAGGGCATCGCGTTCGCGGGGGTGACGAACAGCGCGCACGTCGGCGTCCTCGGAATTCATCTGCAGCCGATTGCGGCGGCGGGGATGGTCGGCGTCGCCTTCACGAATTCGCCCGCCGCGATTCCCGCCTGGGGCGGACGCAAGGCGCTGTTCGGCACCAACCCGGTGGCCTTCGCCTTCCCGCGCCGCGGCCAGGACCCGCTCGTCATCGACCTCGCGCTGACGACCGTCGTGCGCGGCAAGATCATGCTGGCGATGCAAAAGGGCGAGCGCATCCCGGAAGGCTGGGCGCTCGACCGCGACGGCAGACCGACGACCGATCCGCGCGAGGCGATCGAGCGCGGGAGCCTGTTTCCCATCGGCGGCGCGAAGGGCGCGATGCTCGCGCTCGCCTTCGAACTGATCTGCGCGGCGCTCACCGGCTCGGCGATCGGGCCCGAGGCGGATTCTTTCTTCTCGGAGGAGGGCAACCGGCCGCGCATCGGTCAGGCGTTCCTGGCCATCAACCCCGGGGTGCTCGCCGGGCAGGACCGCTACTTCGAGCGCGTCGAGACGGTCGTCACGACCATGCTCGCCGATGCAGGCGTGCGGTTGCCCGGCGCCAAGCGTTTCGCCTCCGCACAGCGCACGGCGACCGAGGGGATCGAAGTCGCCGACGACCTGATCGCGCGCGTCCGAAAACTGGGATCCGAGTCGTGACGGCGTATGCCGCGGTGCTGGCGTTCCCGGTGATGAAGGTCGGCATCACGACGCAGGGCGAGCAGCTGACGGGCATCTGGTACCTGCCGCCCGGTACGGCGGTGATCGCNNCCGCCGCCAGGAGGCGCGGGTGCTTGCCGAGGCCGCGCGGCAGATCGAGCGCTATCGCGACGACCCGGATGCGGATTTCGATCTGCCGCTCGACGTGCGCGGCACGCCGTTCCAGGCGAAGGTCTGGCGCGCCCTGTCGCGCATTCCGCGCGGCGAGACGCGCACCTACGGGGCGATCGCGAAAGCGCTCGGCAGCGCCGCGCGCGCGGTGGGGCAGGCCTGCGGCGAGAACCGCTTTCCGGTCGTCATTCCCTGCCATCGCGTGGTGGCCGCGAGCGGACTCGGCGGGTTCGCGCACGCGCGCGGCGGCTACCTGATGGACGCGAAGCGGTGGCTGCTCAGGCACGAACGGGCGATCTGACGCCCGCCGACGGGGCCTTGCTCGACGCGTTCTGCGACGCGCTGTGGCTCGAGGACGGGTTGTCGAAGAACACGCTCGAGGCGTATCGGCGCGACCTCGGGCAGCTTGCCGCCTTTCTCGAGGGGCGCGGGCTCGACGCGGCGACCGAGGCCGAGCTGTTCGGTTTCCTCGCCACGCGCAGGGGACGCGCCTCGAGCGCCGCGCGCCGCCTGTCCAGCCTGAAGCGCTTCTACCAGTACTGCCTGCGCGAGCGGCGCGTAGCGACGGACCCGACGCTCAAGCTCGAGCCGCCGAAGCCCGGGCGCCGGTTTCCCAAGAGCCTCTCGGAGACCGACGTCGAGGCGCTGCTCGTCGCGCCCGATCCCGCGACGCCGCTCGGCCTGCGCGATCGCGCGATGCTGGAAGTCCTGTATGCCTCCGGGCTGCGGGTTTCGGAACTCGTCGGCCTGAAGACCTTCGAGACGAACCTCGACGCCGGCGTGGTGCGCGTGCTCGGCAAGGGCGCGAAGGAGCGCCTCGTGCCCCTCGGCGAAGAGGCGATCGACTGGATTCGCCGCTACCTCGGCGAAGGGCGGCCGGCGCTCCTCAAGCGGCGCGAGGCCGACGCGCTGTTCGTCACGGCGCGCGGCGTGGCGATGACGCGCCAGGCGTTCTGGCACAACCTCAAGCGCTACGGCGCGCGCGCCATTCCGGGCAAGGCGCTGTCGCCGCACGTCCTGCGGCACGCGTTCGCCACGCACCTCATCAATCACGGCGCCGATTTGCGCGTCGTGCAGATGCTGCTCGGCCACGCGGACATCTCGACGACGCAGATCTACACGCACGTCGCGCGCGAGCGCATGAAGGCGCTCCACGCCAAGCACCACCCGCGCGGATGAAGCGGCCCTCGCACAGCGAGACGCCGGCCACGCAGTTCCTGCGCGCGCAGGGCGTGGCGTTCACCGAGCACTTCTACGACTACGTCGAGCGCGGCGGCACCGAGGTGTCGGCGGCGGCGCTCGGCGTGCCGGAGCACGCCGTCGTGAAGACCCTGGTGATGGAGGACGAGCAGGGCAAGCCGCTCGTCGTGCTCATGCACGGCGATCGCAAGGTGTCCACCAAGAATCTCGCGCGCCAGTCGGGGCGCAAGCGGATCGAGCCCGCGGCGCCGGAGCAGGCGCAGCGGCACTCCGGATACCAGGTCGGCGGCACCTCGCCCTTCGGCACGCGCAAGCGCATGCCGGTCTTCCTGGAGCGCTCGGTGCTCGATCTGCCGCGCATCTACATCAACGGCGGCCGGCGCGGATTCCTCGTCTGCGTCGCGCCCGGCGAGATCCTGCGCACGCTCGCGCCGCAGCTGGTCGACGTCGCGCTCGAGGAATCCGGCTAGGGCCTGCGGCGCTCGATCGACACGCCGACCAGCCGCACGTTGGCGAGGATGCCGATCTTCGAGGCGCTCACCCGGACCCAGGGCGCGCTGAAGTCCTCCAGCAGCAGCCGGGCGATGCGATCGGCGAGCGTTTCCACGAGGCGGAACTGGCCGGTCGCGGCGAGCGCGCGGATCTTCAGGACCACCTGCTCGTAGTCGATCGTGTCGGAGACGCGGTCGCTCGAGAACACCGTGTCGCCGGGCAGGCCGATGTCGAGGTCGATGGACACGGTCTGCTGCACGTGCCGCTCGCGCTTGTGAATGCCGATCAGCGCCTCGACGCGCAGATCCCGGATCAGGATGGAGTCCATGTGCGGCGGGATTATAGAATCGCCGCCATGCAGACGCTCTGGATCGCGCTCGCTGCCTATCTCGTCGGCTCGGTGTCGTTCGCCATCGTCGTGAGCCGGGCGATGGGGCTGCCCGACCCGCGGGGTTACGGCTCGAAGAACCCGGGCGCCACCAATGTGCTCCGCTCGGGCAGCCGGGCGGCGGCGATTCTCACGCTGGCCGGCGACGCGCTGAAGGGCTGGCTTCCGGTCTGGCTGACGATCGTCTACACCGGCCAGTCCCCTGCCGACAGCGTGGACATCGCCGCGGCCGGGATGGGCGCATTCCTTGGCCACCTGTTTCCGGTCTTTCACGGCTTCAAGGGCGGCAAGGGCGTGGCGACGGCCGCGGGCGTGCTGATGGGAACCTCGCCCTGGCTCGGGCTGGCGACGCTGGCGAGCTTCGGCGTCATCGCGCTGTTCTTCCGCATGGCGTCGCTCGCGTCGATCGTCGCGGCGCTGTTCGCTGCCTTCTATGCCTTCTGGCTGTACGGCCTCGCGCCGGTCACGGCCACGGTGGCGGTCACGGTCGTGCTCCTCGTCGCGAGGCACCGTGAAAACATCGCCCGCCTGATGCGCGGGCAGGAAAGACGCATTGGGGAGAAGAGCCCGTGAAGATTCTCGTCCTCGGCGCCGGCGCGGTCGGCGGTTACTTCGGCGGCCGGATGGCGCAGGCCGGCAGGGACGTGACGTTTCTCGTGCGGCCGAAGCGCGCGGAGCGCCTCGCCAGCGACGGACTGCACATCCGCAGCCGCGCCGGCGACGTCGCGCTGCCGGTGCGCTGCGTCACGCAGGACCAGGTCAAGGCCGATTACGACCTCGCGGTGCTGACCGCGAAGGCCTACGACCTCGACAGCGCCGTCGCCGCGATTGCACCCGGATTGCGTCCGGGCGGGGTCGTGCTGCCGCTGCTGAACGGCATGGCGCACCTGGCGCGGCTCGACGCGCATTTCGGGCGCGATCGCGTGCTCGGCGGCGTCGCTTACATCGCCGCGACGCTGAAGCCGGACGGCGTGATCCTGCATCTCAGCGATTTTCATCGCCTGGTGTTCGGGCCGCGC
>DKBI01000239.1 GCA_002451175.1 Betaproteobacteria bacterium UBA6904 | reverse complement strand
GAGCAGACGCTCAACCAGCTGCTCTCCGAGCTGGACGGCTTCGATCCGAGCATCGGGGTGGTGCTGCTGGCGGCGACCAACCGCCCGGAAATCCTCGACCCGGCGCTGCTGCGCGCGGGCCGCTTCGACCGCCAGGTGCTCGTCGACCGCCCCGACCGGACCGGGCGCGTGCAGATCCTTCAGGTGCACGTCCGGAAGATCCGTCTGGCGCCCGGCACGGAGGTCGACCAGATTGCGGCGCTCACGCCCGGGTTCTCGGGCGCGGACCTCGCCAACCTGGTCAACGANNCACGAGATGGGCCACGCGCTGGTAGCGATGTCCCTGCCGGGCGCCGACCCGGTGCACAAGATCTCGATCATCCCCCGCGGCGTCGGCGCGCTCGGCTACACCATTCAGCGGCCGACCGAAGACCGCTTTCTCATGACGCGCGAGGAGCTGGAGAACAAGATGGCGGTGCTGCTGGGGGGGCGCGCCGCCGAGGAAATCGTCTTCGGGCATCTGTCGACCGGCGCGGCGGACGACCTCGTGAAGGTGACCGGCATCGCGCGCAGCATGGCGATGCGCTACGGCATGGTGGGCGCGCTGGGCCACGTCGCCTACGAGGAGGAGCGCTCGCCCTTCCTCGACATCCCCGGGGCGGTTGCGCGGCGCGAGCACAGCGAGGAAACCGCGCGCGAGATCGATCTCGCCGTGCGCGAGATCGTCGCCAGCGCCTATGCCAAGGCGCTGGCGTGCCTGCGCGGCGACCGCGAGGTGCTCGAGCGCGGCGCGCGGCAGCTGCTCGAGAAAGAGACGCTGGCGGAAGCCGAGCTGGCCGAACTCCGGGCGGCGGTGGCCCGCTAGCCGCGCGGGCTACGCGAGCGTCCGGTACGTCGCAAAGCCGAGCCCCGTGGCGATGATCGAGCCGCAGAGGTGCGCCGCCGAATGGGCGGCCGCGGCGGCATAGCGCTCCAGCGCGAGGAGTTCCACGGCCTCCGCGGAAAACGTCGAGAACGTGGTCAGCGCACCGAGGAAACCGGTGATGCAGGCCAGTCGCCATTCCGCGGGCATCGAGGCGTGCGCGGAAAAGAACGCCACCGCCAGCCCGACGAGATAGCCGCCGAGCAGATTGGCCGCCAGCGTCCCGAGCGGCAGCGCCGGCAGCGCCGGGTTGAGCCACGTCGCCAGCCCCCAGCGCAGCCATGCGCCGAACGCGGCGCCGACGCCCACCGCCGCGAATGCGCCGGCGCTCACGTCCAGCGCTCCGCGGCCTGGTCGTCCGACGCGCGCGCTTCCACCCAGCGCGCGCCTTCCGGCGTCTGTTCCTTCTTCCAGAACGGCGCTCGCGTCTTCAGGTAGTCCATGATGAATTCGCAGGCCGCGAATGCGTCGCCGCGGTGGGCGCTCGTCACGGCGACGAGCACGATGCGATCCGCCGGCCGCAACTCGCCGATGCGGTGAATCACCGTGCAGTCGATCAGCTGCCAGCGGCCCTGCGCCTCCTCGACGATCGCGGCAATCGACTTTTCCGTCATCCCGGGATAATGCTCGAGCGTCATCGTGCCGACCTGCGCGCCCTCGTTGACGTCGCGCACCAGACCGACGAACGCCGCGAGCGCGCCGACCGCGGGATTGCGCGCCGACAACGCATCGAGCTCGGCGCCCGTGTCGAACGGCTCGCGCTGGACGGCGATCTTCATCGTCAGCCGCCCGTGACCGGCGGAAAGAAGGCGATCTCGTCGCCGGGCGCCACGCCCGCCTCCGCCTTGGCGATCGACTGGTTGACCGCGGTGCGCACGACGCGACCCTCGGCGAATGCCGTTTGCCACGAGCCGCCGCGCGCGCGCAGCAGCGTGCGCAACGCGCCCACCGTGCGCACGCCGTCCGGCAGTTCCAGATCCTCGCTCGCCACGCCGACGTGCTCGCGCACGCTGGCGAAATAAAGCAACTTCACTTTCATCCGTAGAGCTCCGAAAAAGGCAGGAAGCGCACGCGCTCGCCGCGCCGAATCGCGTGCCCCGCTGGATTGTCGACGAGGCCATCGGCCCAGGCCGTCGACGTCAGCACTGCAGAGTCCTGGGTCGGGTAGAGATCCAGCCCGCCGCGCGCGTTGCGCTTGACGCGCAGGAACTCGCGGCGCGCATCCGGCCGCGGCCAGTCGAAATCCGCCTGCAGCTCGAGCGCGCGCGCCGCCACCTCGTCGACGCCTTGCAGGCGCAGCAGGAAGGGTCTCACGAAAACGAGGAAGGTAATGAAACTGGAGACCGGATTCCCCGGAAGGCCGATGAACGCCGCCTCGCCCACCCGGCCGAACGCCAGGGGACGCCCCGGCTTCATGGCGATCCGCCACATCAGCAGCGAACCCTCGGCCTCGACCGCGGGCTTGACGTGATCCTCCTCGCCGACCGACACGCCGCCCGACGTGACGATCAGATCGTTCTCCACCGCCGCGCGCCGCAGCACGTCGCGCGTCGCGTCGAGCCGGTCGGGAACGATGCCGTAGTCGCGGACGTCGCACCCGTAGACCTGCGCGAGCCCGCGCAGCGTGAAGCGGTTCGAGTTGTAGATGCGGCCGGGCGCGAGCGGCTCGCCGGGCATGACCAGTTCGTCGCCGGTGAAGAACAGCGCCAGCCGCACACGGCGCCGCACGGGCAGCGCCGCCAGGCCGACCGAGGCCGCGAGTCCCGTGTCCTGCGGCCGCAACCGGATCCCGGGCTCCAGGATGCGGCTGCCCGAGCGGATATCGCTCGCCCGGCGACGTATCCAATCGCCGGGTTGCGGCGCATGCTTCAGAACGATGTGGTCCGCGTCCACCGTGACGTGCTCCTGCATGACGACCACGTCGGCGCCGGGCGGAATGGGCGCGCCGGTGAAAATGCGCGCTGCGCTGCCCGGCTGCAGCGGCCCGCCGACGCTGCCCGCAGCGATGCGCTGCGAAACACGAAGCCGCGCGCCGGCGGCGCGCGCATCGGCGAGGCGCAGCGCGTAGCCGTCCATCGCGCTGTTGTCCATCGGCGGCACGTCGAGCGCCGAAACCTGCGCCTGCGCGAGCACGCGCCCCGTCGCCTCCAGCGTGGGGACCTGCTCGGTCTGCGCCACCGGCACGGCGCCCGCCAGCAGCCGCGCCAGCGCCTCGTCCACCGACAGCAGCCCGGCGCTCACCGCCCCAGCCCCAGGTGATCCACGACGAACGCCGCGATCGCATCGGGATCGTTGAGATCGAAGATCGGCAGGGGCGCCTCGATCTTCGCGTCCGTCGCGATGGCGACGATGTGCGGGTCGTTCAGGTAGCGCAGCCCTTCGCCCTGCTCCACGCGCCACACCTCGATCTTCGGGATGGGCATGAACTTGAATCCTTCGACGATGACGAGGTCGCAGGGGCTCAGGTGCGCCACCTGTTCCTCGAAGGACGGCTCCTGCGCGCCGCGCAGCTCGTGCATCAGCACCCAGCGGCGCGACGACGTCACCATCACCTCGCTCGCCCCGGCGCGCCGGTGCCGGTAGGAGTCCTTGCCCGGCTGGTCGATGTCGAAGGTGTGGTGCGCGTGCTTGATGAGCGACACGCGCAGGCCGCGCGCCACGAAACGGGGAATGAGCTGCTCGATCAGCGTCGTCTTGCCGCTGCCGGACCAGCCTGCGAAGCCGATGGTCTTCACGCGAAGTTCATCTCTTGAGCGAGGGCGGATTCTAAACAAGAACCATCTTGGCGCCCGCCACCACCAGCACCGCCGAAAGGATGCGGCGGACGACCGGGTTGGCAAACCGTCGGCTGCCGTACTCGGCGCCGAGCCAGCCGCCCACGATCACGGCCGGGATGAGGAACCCAATGTACGCGGGCAGCTGCGCGCTCCCGGCGACGAAACCCGCCGCCAGACCGGCAACCGAGTTGACCAGAATGAACGGCGCCGCAACCGCCGAGGTCTGCTTCGTGCCCGCCCACCCGAGGACGAGCAGCAACGGGCTCAGGAAGATGCCGCCGCCCACGCCGGTCAATCCCGACAACAGGCCGAGCGCGGCGCCGACCGCCATCGCCCAGGCGAGCGGCGGCTCGCGCACCGCCCGCATCTCCGCCCCCGAACGGCCGCTCTGCCAGAGCTGCCATCCGGCATACAGCAGGACGAGGCCGACGAGCACCCGGTACGCGTGGCCCGGCAGCGTGATGGCGCCGCCGACGTAGGCGAGCGGAATGGACACGGCCGCGAAGGGCCAGAACAGCCGCCAGCGGAAATGCCCGGCGCGCCAGAACTTGTACGTGCCGATCGCGGCGACGACGATGTTCAGGGCGAGCGCCACGGGGCGCATTTCCGCGGGCGCGATGCCGGCGAGCGCCATCGCCGCCAGATACGCGGATGCGCCGCCATGCCCGACCGCGGCATAGCCGAAGGCCGCCACCAGCATGCCGGCCGCCAGCCACGCGATGACGGCTTCGCTCAGCGCTCCCATGCATCGTTATATACCATGAAACATAGCGAGTTCCGCCGCGTCGCGCCGCCCCCGCGCCCCAACCGGTCAACGCGAGCGGCGGCGGCGTGGCCGGGCGCCCAACAGGGTTCGAAAACGCCGCAGCGGCGCAACGATCGCGCGCGACGCGGCCGCCTCCATGGCGCGATAGCGCGCCACCAGCCGCCGGCCAAACGGCGTCACCGCGGCGCCGCCCCCCCGCGCGCCGCCGACCGCGGTCGTCACGACCGGCTCGCGGAACGTGCGGTTGAGCGACTCGACGAGCTGCCACGCGCGCCGGTACGACATGCCCATCGCGCGCGCGGCCGACGATATCGAACCGGTGTCGCCGATGCGCGTGATGAGTTCCGCCTTGCCGGGCCCCATGACGGCGCCCGACTTGCCGAGCACCCGCAGCGTCAGGCCGCGGTAGCGGCTGCCGTCAGTTCTTCGCATTCGGGAAGAATAACGGCTCCCCGCCGATCCGGTAGGCCGCGATCGCGCCCTGGCCCTCGGCGGAAACCAGCCAGTCGATGAACGCCTGGGCCGCGCCCTGCTTGACGCTCGGAAATTTCGCCGGGTTGACGAGCATTACGCCGTATTGATTGAACAGGCGCGCGTCGCCCTGGACGGCAATGGCGAGGTCCGCGCGGTTCCTGAACGACAGCCACGTGCCGCGGTCGGCGAGGATGTACGCGCCCATGCCCGCGGCGCTGTTCAGCGCCGGTCCCATGCCCTGCCCGGTATCGCGATACCAGGCGCCCTTGGCCGCGGCGATGTCGATGCCGCTGGACTTCCACAGCGCGAGCTCGGCGAAATGCGTGCCGCTGCGGTCACCCCGCGACACGAACGCCGCCTGCGCGGCGTAAATCTTGCGGAACGCCTCGACGATGTCCTTGCCCCCCGCGACCTTCGCCGGATCCGATTGCGGCCCGATGAGCACGAAATCGTTGTACATCACGTCGAGACGCTGCACGCCGAAACCTTCCGCGACGAACCTTTCCTCCAGCGGCCTGGCATGCACGAAAACGACGTCGGCGTCGCCGCGGCGGCCCATGTCGAGCGCCTGCCCGGTGCCCAGCGCAACCACGCGCACCTGGATGGCGTACTTCTTCTCGAAGACCGGCAGCAGGTGCTTGAATAGTCCGGACTGCTCCGTCGACGTCGTCGAGGCGACGGTGATGTAGGTCGACTGCGCATGCGCCGTCACCAGCGCGCACGCGGCCGCGAGCGCGACAAGCGCGCGTCTGCTCAGGTCCATGGTAGCTCTCCCTTGATGAACGCCGCCGCCTCCGCCGAGGCCGGCTGGGCGAAGAAATGATCCATGGCGGCGCGCTCGACCAGCCGGCCATGGTGGATGAACAGCACTTCGTCGCCGACGCGGCGCGCCTGGCCGAGGTTGTGGGTCGCCATGATGATCTTCGTGCCCGCCGCGTCGAAGGCCTGGATGACGCGCTCGATCTCGCGCGTGGCACTGGGGTCGAGACTGGCCGTCGGCTCGTCGAGAAACAGCACCTCGGGATGCAGTGCCCAGGCGCGCGCCAGCGCCAGCCGCTGCTGCTCGCCGCCCGAGAGCACGCGCGCGGGCCGGTTCGCGAGATGCAGCAGCCCCACGCTTTCCAGGGCCTCGGCCGCCAGGCGCTCCCGCTCGGGTCGCGGCACGCGGGCGACCTTGAGCGCGTAGGCCACGTTGGCCAGCGCACTTCGGCGCAGGAGCACCGGACGCTGGAACACCATGGCCTGCAGCCGGCGCTGCCGCTCCGGGTCACGATCGCTCCACGCGACGCTCCCCGAGGTCGGCGCGAGCAACCCGTGCATCAGGCGCATCAGGACGCTCTTGCCCGCGCCGTTGGCGCCCAGCAGGATCGTGCTCGGACCCGCGCCGATGTCCACCGACACGTCGTCGATGATCGTTCGCCCGTCGATGCGAAACCCGACGCGGCGGAGCGACAGCGGCAGGATGCTGGACGCCGGCATCGTCAGCCGTAGCGCCGCTGCGCGGCGTCCTTGACGACGTGCGCGACCGCGTTCAGCGCGATCACGAGCAGGATCAGCACGCCGCCCAGCGCGAGCGCCAGCGGCAGATCGCCCTTCGAGGTCTCCAGCGCAATCGCGGTCGTCATCACGCGCGTCACGCCGTCGATGTTTCCGCCGACGATCATGACCGCGCCGACTTCCGCCGACGCACGGCCCAGGCCAGCGAGGATCGCGGTCAGCAGCGAAAAGCGGATGTCCCAGACGAGCGTCAGCGCGGCGCCGAAGCCGCTGGCGCCGAGCGAGCGCAACTGCTCCTCGTACTCCGCCCAGGCATCATCCACCGCCTGCCGGCACAGCGCGGCGATGATCGGCAGGACGAGGATCGTCTGCGCGATGACCATCGCGCCCGGCGTGAACAGCAGACCGAACGCGCCGAGCGGCCCTGCCCGCGACAGCATCAGGTACACGGCCAGGCCGACGACCACCGGCGGCAGTCCCATCAGCGCGTTGAGGAGGATGACGATCGCGCGCCGGCCCGGAAAGCGGCCGATCGCGAGCGCCGCGCCGAGCGGCAGGCCGACCACGGTGGCGCAAGCCACCGCCGACAGGCTGACCGCGAGGCTGAGACCGACGATGTCGAGCAAGGCCGCGTCGCCGGTCGCGATCAGCCCCCAGGCGCTGCGCGCGGCATCCGCGAACGCCCCCATGCGCTACGCCACCCGCCGCCATCCGCGGCGCGGCCTCATATATGTTCCTATTTGCATATAACAGTTTCATGATGACTATAATTCGAACGCCACTCCGAGAGTAATAGGCACCGCAATGCATAAAGGGCCGCGCATCGATCTGGAGGCGAGCTGGCTCGCCGCGGACGACCTGCCCCGCGAGCGCGGGCGTCGGCTGACGGCGCTGCTCCACGCGCTGGCGGGCGCGCGTTCGCTGAGCGATGCCGCCCGTTCGCTCGACGTGTCGTACCGCTACGCCTGGGGACTGCTCGGCGACGGCGCCCGCGCCCTGGGCGGTCCGCTCGTCGAGATGGGGCGCGGTCGCGGCGCCCGTCTGACGCCGCTCGGTCGCAACGTGCTGAAGGCCGATGCCCGGGTCCGCGAGGCCCTGGGCGTCACCTTCGAGGGCTTGCGCGCGGACCTCGCGGCGCTGCTCGTGGAGGGACTGCCGCGGCGCCGTCCCAGGCTCGCCGTCTGCGCAAGCCACGATCTCGCGCTCGCCGAATTGGCGCGGCTCTGCGCGCGACGCCTCGACCTCGACATCGTGGTGCGCGGCGCGGACGAGAGCCTCGCCGCACTCGCCCGCGGCCAGTGCGACGTCGCCGGATTTCACGTCGCGGACGCGCTGCCCCGCGCGGCCGCCGCGGCGGCGGCCCTCGGACGCTGGCTCGATCCGCGCAAGCATCAGCTCGTGAACTTCGTCGCCCGCGAGCAGGGTCTGATCGTGCGTCACGGCGCACGCATCCGGGGCGTGCACGATCTCGCGCGCCCGGGGGTGAGGTTTCTCGAGCGCGCGGCGCCGCACCCGCCGGCCGCCAACGCCGACCTTCAGGTTGCCGCGGCAGTGGCGGAAGGGCGCGCCGACGCCGGGTTCGGTCTGCGCGCCGCCGCTGCGCATCACGGCCTGGAATTCGTTCCCCTCGCCACCGAGCGGTATTTCCTCGCGGTGACCCGGGACACGCTGCGCGGCGCCGCCTTCCATGCGCTGCTGGAGGTGTTGCGCGGCGCGGAGTTCCGGCAGGCCGTCGAACGCCTCCCGGGTTACGACGCTGCGCGCGCCGGTGATCGCGAGGCAACCGGGGCGGCGCTGTCCTGGCTGCGGGATCCGCGACACCGTCGGTAGCCGGCGCCTGACTCGCGCGCGGCCATGCTAGGATTCGCGGCGTCGGGAATGCAGACTCCCGGCCAGCCAAGACGCCGGTGCGTCCAAGCTCTGCGGGACTCGAGGAGAGCGCCATGGACGCATCGCTATCGCCCGCCGCCCTGCGGCAAGCCATCGCATCGAACCCGCCGCCGCTCGTCATCGACGTGCGGCGCGAGGAACGCTTTCGCGACGCCCGCGACCTGCTGCGCGGCGCCCTGCGCCGGAATCCCCGGCAGGTTGCCGATTGGGGACGAACGCTGCCGCAGGCCGCCGAGGTCGTCGTCTATTGCGTGCACGGGCACGAAGTCAGCCAGGAGGCGGCCACGGCGTTGCGCGCGCAAGGGCACCGCGCGCGCTTCCTCGACGGCGGGCTCGAGGGTTGGCGCGCCGCGGGCGGTGCGCTGTCCGCGAANNGCGATCCGGCGCTCGACCAGCTGGCGGTCATCGTGCGCGGCGCGGATACCCACCGTCTGGAGCTCGCGCCGCAGGCCGCGGGCCTTGCCGCGATCTCGCTGGGTCTCTCGCGGGTGTTTCCCGACGACCATGCGATGCTCGAGCACGGCCTCGTGCTCTACGACGCGCTCTACGCGTGGTGCCGCGAAGGCAAGACCGAGATCCACAGCTGGAACCCCGGGGCCGGCCGGTGAGCGCCCCGGACCGCATCCGCTTTGCCGAGGCTTTCCGCTTCTGGCTGAAGCTGGGCTTCATCAGCTTCGGGGGACCGACCGGCCAGATCGCGATGATGCATCAGGAGCTCGTCGAGCGCCGGCGCTGGATTTCCGAGAAGCGATTCCTGCACGCGCTCAATTACTGCATGGTGCTGCCGGGGCCGGAGGCGACGCAGCTCGCGACCTACATCGGCTGGATGATGCACCGCACCTGGGGCGGCATCGTCGCCGGCGTGCTGTTCGTGCTGCCGTCGGTGTTCATCCTCATGGCGCTGTCGTGGATCTATCTCGCCCATGGCAGCGTCCCGGTCGTCGCGGGCATCTTCTACGGGATCAAGCCGGCCGTGGTGGCCATCGTGCTCGCCGCGGCGTGGCGCATCGGCTCACGCGCGCTCAGGCACCCCGCGCTGTGGGCGCTTGCGGCGACCGCATTCCTCGCCATCTTTGCGCTCGGCGTTCCCTTTCCGGCGATCGTCATCGCCGCCGGCGTCATCGGCTATGCCGGCGGCCGAGTCGCGCCGCAGGTGTTCAGCGCGTCCGGCGGACACGGCGCAGCGCATGCCCGCCACGGTCCGGCGGTGATCGACGACGAGACGCCGGCGCCGGAGCACGCGCGATTCACGTGGCCGCGGCTCGCCATGCACGTCGCGGCAGGGCTGGCGATCTGGGCGCTCGCCATGGCCGCGTTGGTTGCCGCATCCGGCTGGCATTCGACGCTGACGCAGATGGGATGGTTCTTCACCAAGGCGGCGCTGCTCACGTTCGGCGGAGCGTATGCGGTGCTGCCCTACGTGTACCAGGGTGCCGTGGAGCACCATCAATGGCTGACGGCGGCGCAGATGATCGACGGCCTCGCGCTGGGCGAGACGACCCCGGGGCCGCTCATCATGGTGGTCGCCTTCGTCGGGTTCGTCGGCGCGTGGACGCAGGCGCTGTTCGGCGGCGACGCGCAGTTCTGGGCTGGTGCCGCGGGCGCCGTCGTCGCGACGTTCTTTACCTTCCTGCCGTCGTTCGTCTTCATCTTCGTGGGAGCGCCGTTCATCGAGACGACGCACGGCAACCTGAAGTTCACTGCGCCGCTCGCCGGCATCACGGCAGCGGTCGTGGGCGTTGTCGTGAACCTCGCGTTGTTCTTCGCCTGGCACGTGCTGTGGCCGCAGGGCTTCGCCGGAGCCTTCGAATGGACCTCGCTCGTCATCGGCTGCGCGGCGTTCGCCGCGCTGTTCCGTTTCAAGCTCGGCGTGATTCCGGTGATCGGCGCTTGCGCCGCGGCCGGTCTCGCCATTACCCTGATGCGGTCTCTTTTCTAGGAACGATGCGATGGCGGGCTACCTGATCGGTGAAGTGGAGATCCTCGACCCGGCGCTGTACCAGGCATACGCGAAGGGCGTGCCCGCCACGATCGCGCAATACGGCGGCCGCTACCTCGTGCGCGGGGGAACGGTCGACCCGAAGGAAGGCGGCTGGCAGCCGCAGCGCCTCGTCGTGCTCGAGTTTCCCTCGCTGGAGCAGGCGCGCCGCTGGTACGCGTCGCCCGAATACGCGCCGCTCCTGGCGATTCGCCAGAAGGCCGCGCGCTCGAGGATCCTGCTGGTGGACGGCTACGCCGGCTAGGCCGGCTGGATCACAGCGCACGCCATGCGCGCGCCGGCATTGCCGACCGGCTGGGAGCGGTAGTCGTCGGGCTGCACGTGGACGATCAGGCCGCGGCCAACCACGCTGGCCTGCCCGGGCGTCACCGTGATGACGTCCAGTTCGAAGGTCGCTTCGGCGCGGCCGTTGGCGTCGGCGCGCAGATTCGGCATGTCGCCCGCATGTCGTTCGCTCGACCCGTGGCCATGCGGCTTGGCGAAAGGATTGAAGTGGCCCTTGGCGCTCATGCCGTCGCCCGAACTGCAGTCGCCCGCCTCGTGGATGTGGAATCCGTGTGCCTGGCCCGGCTTCAGCCCGGTGACGACGGCGTGAACCCTGACGCGACCGCCAACCTGCGCAAACGTCACGTCACCTGCCGTCTGGTGCCCTCTCGTGGGCTGCAGTTTCGCTGCGGCGCGCGGCGCGCTATCGGGCAGCGACTGGCAGCCCGCCAGCACGGCGAGCGAGACCGCCGCCGCAAGGCGCCTCATTTCTTGCCGGATTTCGACGCCGGCGCAGCCTTCGGATCGGCAATGCCCTGGTTCTTGCGGTAGTTCGCGGCCGCGCGGTCCTGCGCCTTGCCGAGATCCTCGGAATCCTTCGCCTTCGCGGCCGCCGCCTTGGTCGCTTCGGCGGCCTTTTCCGCGTCGCTCTTCGCCGGTGCTGGCGGCAGCTTGGCCTGAGACGCCGTCACGGCGCCGATCAGCAGTCCCGCGGCCAGCGCGGCGGTCAAAGCGGATTTCTTCATGGGCTTCTCCCGATTCGTTCAGTGCTGGGCCTGGGGCGCCGCGCCGGATGCCGCGTCCGCCTTGCCCGATTTGACCTCGTTGTACCAGAGCTCGTGGTGCTCTTTCGCCCAGGCCTCGTCGGTGACGCCATCGCGCATGTTGCGGTAGGCGCCTTCGACGCCGATCGTGCCGACGTAGATGTGGCCCAGCGCGAAGAGCATCATCACCATCCCGGAGACCGAGTGGATCACGTTCATCTGCTGCATCGTCGTGCGCACCTGGTCGAAGTTCGGAAACAGCATGACCACGCCGGTGACGCTCAGCGCGATGCACAGACCGACGACGCCGATCCAGAAATACACCTTTTCGCCCATGTTGAAGCGCCAGGACGGGACGTGTACGCCGTGCGTGAACATCTTCCAGCCGCTCGCCAGCCAGGCGAAGTCGCCCTTCTGGTACACGTTGTCCTTGATGAACACGGCGATCAGCGCCACGAGCCCCGCGATGAACACCGGCGCGACGAAATTGTGGGCGAACTTCGCCGCCGTGCTGAGCCACGCGAACAGCGTGTAGCCGAGAATCGGCAGCAGCACGTGCTTGCCGAACAGGATGTTCAGCCCGGTCAGCGCGAGAATGCAGAAGCTGATGGCCACCGTCCAATGCGCCCAGCGCTCGACGGAATTGAAGCGCTCGATCAGGCGGCCGGTCGGCGGCTCGTGGAGGCGGATCGGCCCCTTGGCGAAGTAGAACGCGCCGATGGCCAGAATCACGACGACGAGCACCCAGCCCCCGTAGAAGGTGATCGGTCCATTGCGGAAATTGCGCCAGGCCTCGCCCGCCGTGGAGCGCGCGTCCTGCCCGGGAAAGCGCGCCTGCGGCTGGATCAGCACGCCGGTCTCGCGCCCTGGAATGCTCGTGTAGTTGTCCGCGCCGGATCGCACCTCGCGCCAGACCGGCGCATTGTTGCCCGGCTGCTGCGCGGTGCTCTGCTGCTGCGCCTGCACCGACGATGCGGCCGGCGCCGGCTGCGCCTGGGCCGCTGCGACGGCCGGCAGCCCAAGCGTCAGCGCCGCGACCAGCCAGCCGGCAAAGCGAATGTGAGTCGCCATGGAATCCTCCTCGGTTCGCCGACGGCTACTGGTAGATGCGCCGGTCTTCGTGCTGCGCGAGCTGGCGCTTCTTGATCTGGTCCTCCCAGCTCGCGCGGTCACCCTTCGACCACTTCGGTCCGCCGGCGACCGGCTCGTTGTCCCACGGGCGCGCGTCGGGTTTGCCTTGGTACTTGCCCTGCTTCGGCGCCATCGCGGTCTGCTCGACCTCCATGCAGCCACCGAGGGTCAGCGCCAGCACCGACATCGCCGCAACGATCCAGAGCGGTCTCATGACTTGCCTCCTGGCGCCGGCGGCTGCGCCCCCGCCTTGCCCGGCCCGTAAGCCGTGCCCCAGCCCCAGACTTCCGAACCCTTGCCGCGGCGCACGACGCGCTCCCGGAAGATGTCGGCCACGACGTCGCCGTCGCCGCCGAGCAGCGCCTTGGTCGAGCACAT
>DKBI01000199.1 GCA_002451175.1 Betaproteobacteria bacterium UBA6904 | reverse complement strand
CGCCGCCAGGTCGCCTCGTCGCACTCGACGATGAAGGTGCTCATGCGCGGGCTGAAGCGGTAGTGGTGCGCGACGAACGCGCCGTGCTCGCTCTCGCGGAAGGTGAGCGTCAGGCAATCGAAGACCTGCGGCGTGCCGTACCAGGCGAAGCGGTTGGTGAGCCACTCGATGCGCGGCTCGAACTGCGCCTCCAGCGTGCGCCGCACCAGCGAATTGAGGCCGTCGGCGCCGACGACGAGGTCGGCGGGCCCGATCTCCTCCAGGGTCCCCACCGCGCGCTCGTGCATGACCCGCACGCCCGCATCGCGGCACAGATCCAGCAGGAACCGGTTCAGGTCGAGCCGCGCGATCGCCGCAAAGCCGTTGCCGTCCACGTCGACCGCCTGATCGCGGTGGACGATGCGCTGCGCCGGCCAGGACGCCATGCGCGGCAGCAGCTGCGCATAGAGGTCCGGCGCATCGCGCTCCAGAAACGCCAGCGCCCCTGCGGAAAACACGACGCCGAATCCGAACGTCGCATCCGCGGGGTTCTGCTCGAACACCTCCACGGACCACGCCGGATGACGCCGCTTGAGCAGCAGCGAAAACAGCAGGCCGGCCGGTCCGGCGCCGAGAATGGCGATGCGCACGGCGCGGATTCTAGCCGCGGCGCCTCAGTCGCGCAGGGAGGACGCGGCGTCCAGGCGCCAGAGGCGCTGCAGGCAGGCCTCCGCCGCCTGCGCGCCGATCACGGGAACGACGAGCTCGCGAAACTTGGCCTCCAGCTGGGCGTCCGAGAGCGGCGCGTCGGGATCGCCGATGCGCGTCGGCTGGAGGAATGCCTCGCGCCGGCCGCGCGCCTCGATGACGACGCGCGCCGCGCGCTGCCGCGGGAATGCGGCATCCAGCTCGGGATCGACGGCGAGTTCGATCCGCCGCATCAGGTCGCGCGTCGCCGGGTCGGCGAGGCGCTCGGGCGCGAACGCCGCGAGCCGCACGCTGCCGTGGACGAGCGCGCTCGCCACCACGTACGGCGTAGAAAAGCGCGCCTCTGCCGCGGTGCGCGGCGCGGGGTTGCCCGCCACCTCGATTGCCGTGGCGTAGGTGCCGATGCGCACGCGCTGGATCTCGCGCGCGTCGAGACCCATCCGCGCCTGGAGCGCGAGCGCGCCGTCGATCGCGGCGAACGCGTGCCCGCAGCAGGCGTGGTTCTTGAAGGTCATGCGCGTGATGTTGAACTCGCTGCCGAGCGTGGCGAGCGCGCGATCCCAGTCCGGGCCATCGGACATCGCGCGGCCGAATCCCGCGTCGCCTTCGATCACGTCGAGCGACCCGGTGACGCCCTCCGCCGCCGCGAGCGCCGCCGTGACGCCGGCCTCGGCCGCGCGCCCGGCGTGCAGCGGTTTGGACATCGAATCCGTGCGAAACGCCTGCTGCAATCCGGCGGCAAACGTCGTCACCGTGGCGAGCGCCTGCGCGAAGCGCGGCGCATCGAGCGCCAGCAGCTCGGCGGCCGCGGCGCACGCGCCGAAGCAGCCGATGGTTCCCGTGTTGTGCCAGTACCGGTAGTGCGCGCGGCCCATGGCGGCGCCGATGCGGGTCGATATCTCGTAGCCGGCGATCACGGCGCGCAGCAGCTGCAGGCCGCTCGCGCCGCGTGCCTGCGCGAGCGCGAGCGCGGCGGCCACGGTCGGCGCCCCCGGGTGATAGATCGCATCGCGGTAGATGTCGTCCACTTCGGCGGTATGCGCCGCGGTGCCGTTGATGAGCGCCGCCGCACGCACCGTGGCGCGCCGGCCGAGCGCGAGCCGCGCTTCGCCGCGGTCGAGCTCCTCGGCGAGCGCGCGTTCCAGCAGCCTGGCGGGCGCTTCTACCGCGCCGGGAAAGAGCGCCGCGTGCCAGTCGATCACCGCGCGCCGGGCGTGGTGCAGGACCTCGGCCGGGACCGGTTCGCGGCGAAACCGCTCGGCCCAGTCGGCGCAGCGCCCGGCGACCGACATGCGGCCCTTCAGCCGAGCCTGCGCTCTGCGGCGGCGATGCGCGCGCAGGCTTCGTTCAGGTTGGCGAGCGACGAGGCGAACGAGACGCGGAAATACGGCGACAGGCCATATCCGGCGCCGTTCGGCAGCGCGACGCCCGCATCCAGCAGCCAGGCCGTGACGTCGGCATCGCTTTCCAGGCGCCGGCCCTCCGGCGTCGTGCGCCCGATCCAGCCCGCGCAGGAGACGTAGACGTAGAACGCGCCCTGCGGCGGCGTGCACGCGAGCCCGCGCGTTGCGTCGAGCCGCGGCACGAGGGCGTTGCGCCGGGCCTCGAGTTCCGCGCAACGCTCGCGCACGATCTCCTGCGGCCCGTTGAGGGCGGCGACCGCCGCCGCCTGGCTGACCGACGACGGGTTGAGCGAGCTCTGCGCCTGCAACCGCGCCATGGCGCGAATCAGCTCCACCGGGCCGGCGGCGTATCCGAGCCGCCAGCCGGTCATGGCGTAGGTCTTCGACACGCCGTTCACGGTCAGCGTCCGGCCGGCGAGCTGCGGCGCCGCCTCGGCGAACGAGGTGAAGCTGCGCCCGTCGAACAGGATGTGCTCGTACATCTCGTCGGAAATGATCCAGACGTGCGGATGGCGCTCCAGCACCGCCGCCAGCGCGCGCCAGTCGTCGGCGGCATACACCGCGCCGGTGGGATTCGACGGCGAATTGAGCATCAGCCACTTGCTGCGCGGCGTGATCGCGGCCTCCAGCTCGTCCGGCCGCAGCTTGAAGCCGTTTTCCGGGCGCGTGGCGATCCAGACCGGCGCGCCCTGGGCGTAGACCGTCATGTCCGCGTACGCGACCCACGAGGGCGCCGGGATCAGCACCTCGTCGCCGGCGTCGAGCGTCGCCATGAGCGCGTTGTGCAGGATCTGCTTGCCCCCCGCGCCCGCGGAGATGTTCTCCGACTTGAACGCGAGACGGTTCTCGCGGCGCAACTTCTCGACGATGGCCGCCTTCAGCTCGGGCGTGCCATCGACCTGGGTGTAGTGCGTCTGCCCGGCCCGCATGGCACGGTACGCCGCCTCCATCACGTGTTCCGGCGTGTTGAAGTCGGGCTCGCCCTGCGCGAGCTCGATGATGTCCACGCCCTTTGCGCGCAGCTCGCGCGTGCGCTGCGCGGCGGCCGCCGATGCGGAAATGCGCGTGCGGCCCACGCGCTGCGACAGGAAAGCCATGGGCGCGCTAGCGCGGGCGCGCGGCGTTGCTGCCGGCGATGCGGCCGAACACGGACCCGTTGGTGAGCCCCGTGCCGCCCGGATAGTTGAAGTAGAAGATGCCGCCGACGAGCTCGCCCGCGGCGTACAGGCCCGGGATCGGCGCGCCGTCCGTCGAGATCACCTGCGCATCGGTGTTGATGCGCAGCCCGCCGAACGTGAACGTGATGCCGCAGGTCACCGCGTACGCCTCGAACGGCGGCGTGTCGAGCGTGTTCGCCCAGTTCGACTTCGGCACCGCGAGCCCCTCGGTGCGGCGCCCGTCCTTCACGTTCGGGTTGAACGGGATGTCGGCGCGCACCGCCCGGTTGTAGGCCTGCAGCTCGGCGAGCGCCTGCTTCGGGTCGACGTCGTCGAGTTTCGCGACGAGCTCCTCGAGCGTGTTCGCCACGACCTTGGTCACCTGCTTGATCTTGTACTCGTCGCGCAGCTGCGCCTTCACCTTGGCGTCGAAGATCTGCCAAGCGAACTGCTTCGTCTGCCCGAGGATCACGCGGCCGTACTTGGCGTAGGTGTAGTTGCGGAAATCGGCGCCCTCGTCGATGAAGCGCCGCCCTTCCGCATTCAGGTACACGCCCCAGGGGTAGGAGTGCTTCTGGAACTGGTCGCCCACGGCGAGATCGCCGAATTCGGGCGCGTTGCGCTCCCAGGCCACGGCGTGGCAGCCCGACCAGTTGCCCGCGGGCGCCGCGCCGATGTCGAGCGCCATGCGGATGACGTCCCCGGTGTTGAAGCGCGTGCCGCGCACCTTCGCAAGCTCCCAGCCCGGACCGAGGTAGCGCGCGCGCCACTCGGGATTGGCCTGGAACCCGCCGGCGGCGAGGACGACCGCCTTGCCCCGCACGGTCTGCGTCCTGCCCTTGTGCCGGACGACCACGCCCTGCACGCCGTCGTCGTCGGCGACGAGCGCCGTGGCACGCGCCTCGTACCAGACCTCGATGCCGTGCTTCTTCGCCGACTGGGTGAGCGCATCCACCAGCCCCGGCCCGCCGCCCACCGCCTCGACCGTGAGGCCGCCCCAGAACTTGAACCGCCCGCCGATGTTGAACGCCTGCCGTCCCCAGGCCGCGGTGAAGCGCACGCCTTTCCCGCGCATCCACGCGATCGTCGGCAGGCTCTGTCGCACGAGGATCTCGGTCAGGTCGGGGTCGCAGCGGTATTCGGTGACGCGCGCCATGTCGTCGAGGAACTGGTCGGCCGTATAGGTGCCGAAATCGGTGCGCCGGATTTCGTCGTCCGTCAGGTCCGGGATCACCTGCTTCAGATCGTCCACGCCGTCGTAGACCATGCGCATCAGCCCGGCGGTGAAGCGCGAATTGCCGCCCGCCTCGTCCTCCGCGGATCGCTCCAGCACCAGCACGCGCTCGGCCCGCTCGCGCGCGGCGAGCGCCGCGCAAAAGGCCGCGTTGCCGGCGCCCACCACCACGACATCCCAGTCCTGCATGTCCGCTCCCATCGTCAGTTCGCCTTGATTCCCGCCTTGCGCACGACCTCGCTCCAGCGCGCCTGCTCCGCCGCGATGTAGCGCGCGTACTCCTGCGGCGACGAGCCTACGGCCTCGGCATCGTCCACGGCGAGCCGCTCCGCGACCGACGCCAGCTTCGCCGCCTTCGCGGCTTCGTCGGCCAGCCGCTTGATGATCGCCGGCGGCGTCTTCGCCGGGGCATTCAGCCCGTACCACTGCGTGGTCTCGAATCCCGGGTAGCCCTGCTCCGCCACCGTCGCCACGTCGGGCAGCGTGTGCAGCCGGGCCGGCGCGCCGACCGCGATGACGCGCAGCTTGCCGGACTTCACGTGCGGCATGAGCGGCGGCGTGCCCGCCGCGGTCGCCTGCGTGCGGCCCGCGACGAGGTCGATCAGGTTCGGACCGGTGCCCTTGTACGGCACGTGCACGAGGTCGATGCCGGCCACCAGCTTGAGGTACTCCATCGCGAGATGCCCCGCGCTGCCGTTGCCCGCCGAGCCGTAATAGAGCTTGCCCGGCTGCTGCTTCACGAGCGCGACGAATTCGCGCAGGTTCTTCGCCGCCACGTCGGCGTGCACGACGAAGATGCTCGGCACCTTGGCGAGCAGCGACACGGGGGCGAAATCGCGGTTCGTGTCGAAGGGCAGCTTGTCGTACAGGTACGGATTGACCGCGAGCGAGCCGATGTGCCCGATGATCAGGGTATAGCCGTCGGGATCGGCGTGCGCCACGTCCTGCATCGCCACGTTGCCGCCGCCCCCGCCCTTGTTCTCGATGTACAACTCCTGCCCGAGCGCCTTCGACATCTCCACCGCGAAGGAGCGCGCGATGATGCTGCTCGTGCCCCCGGGCGCGAAGGGCACGACCAGGCGGATCGGCTTCGTCGGCCAGTTCTGCGCCTGCGCCGGCAGGGCGAGCAGCGCGGCGGCGATCCAGGCGAATGTGCGGTACATGGCGTTCTCCAGTTCAGAATTGCGCAGCGTACTGCGCGGGATCGATGACGGCGCCGACGACGAGCGGTCGCCCCTGGGGCCGGCGCGCCAGCGCATCCTGGAGCGCCTTCTCCGAATCCACCATCACGCCGTCGCAGCCCATGGCCGGCGCGAGGCGCGCGAGGTCCACGTCCTCGATGCGCGTGCCCCAGGCGGGGTAGCGGCGCTGCGTCTGCTTCAGCTCGATGCGGTTCAGGCTGCGATCGACGAACACGACGACGGTCAGGTCGAGCTTCAGCGCCGACGCCAGCGACAGCTCGCCCTGCACCATCGCGAAGCCGCCGTCGCCGATGAAGCTGACGACGCGGCGCTCCGGGTGGACGATGCTCGCGGCGATGCCCGCCGGCAGCGAATAGCCCATCGACGACAGGCCGTTGGTCATGAGCAGCGTGCGCGGCGCGTGCGTCTGCCAGCCCTGCCCCACGAGCAGCTTGTGCGAGCCGACGTCGGTGGTGGCGATCGCGTCGCGCGGCAGCGCCGCCCGCACGACGTCGATGACGTCCGTCGGGTTGAGCTTGCCGGACACGCGGCCGGCGTAATAGGCCTCGCGCAGGCCCTGGCGATGCGCAGCCACCTCCGCCTCGCTCCAGCGCGCGAGTTCGCCACAGGCCCCGGCGAGCGCCTCGAGAATCGCGCCGACCGGCCCCACCAGCTCGATCTCCGCCGGATAGATCTGGTCGGTGTTCGGCACGGCGTCGATGTGCATCGTCGGCACCGAGAGCGACCACGGCTTGATCAACTCGACGCCGTCGAAGCCCGCGCAGAGCAGCAGATCGGCGCGCCTGAGGAACTCCCAGAGCAGCCGGTTGCAGGCCATGTCGAGCGTGCCCGCGTAGAGCGCGTGCTCCTCGGGCATCACGCCCTTCGCCATCGGCGCGACCACCAC
>DKBI01000198.1:191-5899 GCA_002451175.1 Betaproteobacteria bacterium UBA6904 | reverse complement strand
CAGCTGCACCAGCTGCGCGGCCGCATCGGGCGCGGCGCGCGCGAGAGCGTCTGCATCCTGCTGTACGCCGCGCCGCTCTCGGACACGGCGCGCGCGCGGCTCAAGGTGATCTTCGAGAACACCGACGGCTTCGAAGTCGCGCGCCAGGACCTGCTGCTGCGCGGCCCCGGCGAGTACCTCGGCGAGCGGCAGAGCGGCGCGCCGCTGCTGCGCTTTGCCGACCTGTCGCAGGACGAGGCGCTGATGCAGGACGCGCGGGCCGCCGCGGCGTGGATGCTCGAGCACCGGCCCGAGGAGGCGCGGCGCCACGTCGAGCGCTGGCTGCCGGGGCGCGAGGAATTGCTGCGCGCGTGAGCTATGCTTACCGCCGAGTGACGGGCATGCGATGACGCGCGATCTCGCTTTTGACGTAATGCAAGCTGCCGACTTGGCGCGAACTCCGTACAGGGTCTTGACGTTACGCAATCTGCCGACTTGGCGCATGATGCTCGCGCCAAGTCGGCAGACCTGTGAACGGCAAAGAGACACGGGCGGCTCATAGTCGCCCCCAGAGCCCATGAACCTCGCCTTCATCCTCCAGCGCCTCGACGCCTACGAGCGCCTCGTGCGGCTCGACAAGCCGATCGGCACGCTGCTGCTGCTGTGGCCGACGCTGTGGGCGGTCTGGATCGCCGCGCGCGGCCGACCGCCCTGGGCGCTGGTGCTGATCTTCGTCGTCGGCACGGTGCTCATGCGCTCGGCGGGCTGCGCGATCAACGACTACGCCGACCGTGATTTCGACGGTCGCGTGGAGCGCACGCGGCATCGGCCGCTGGCCGCGGGCGAGATCCGCCCTGCGGAGGCGCTCGGCGTGGCGCTGGTGCTGTCCGCGCTGGCCTTTCTGCTCGTGCTGCAACTGAACGGGCTCGCCATCGGGCTGTCGTTCGTCGCGCTCGCCATCGCGGCGAGCTACCCGTTCACCAAGCGCTTCCTTGCGATCCCGCAGGCCTATCTCGGCATCGCCTTCGGCTTCGGCATTCCCATGGCCTACGCGGCGATGCAGGCGCGCCTGCCGTGGGAGTGCTGGGTGATGCTCGCGGCCAACGTCTGTTACGCGTTCGCCTACGACACCGAGTACGCGATGGTGGATCGCAACGACGACGTGAAGCTCGGCATCCGCACCTCGGCCATCACGCTCGGCCGCTGGGACGTGGCCGCGGTGCTGGCGAGCTACGCGGCGATGATCGCGATCCTCGCGGGACTGGGGCTCGCGCTGAAGCTGCACGGGCCGTACTTCGCGGGCCTCGCCGTGGCGGCGGGGCTCGCCGCGCGGCACTGGGGGCTCATCCGCGAGCGCACGCGCGAGGGCTGTTTCAAGGCGTTCATGGAAGCGAACTGGATCGGCGCGGCGATCTTCGCCGGCATCGCCTACCCGACGTTCGCGCACTGGCTGCGGGGAGGAGCATGAAATACGCCGACTTGCGGGAATTCGTCGCGCGGCTCGAGGCGCTCGGCGAGCTGCGTCGCGTCACGGCGGAAGTCTCGCCGCGCCTGGAGATGACGGAGATCTGCGATCGCGTGCTGCGCGCGGGCGGCCCGGCGATCCTCTTCGAGCGCCCGGCGGGTTACGGCATGCCCGTGCTCGGCAATCTCTTCGGCACCGTGCGCCGCGTTGCGCTGGCGATGGGCGCGGAGGACCCGGCGGCGCTGCGCGACATCGGCCGGTTGCTCGCCACGCTGCGCGAGCCCGAGCCGCCCAAGGGATTGCGCGATGCCTGGGAGCGGCTGCCCGAGCTTCGCCAGCTGCTCGCCAAGGTGCTCGACATGGCGCCGAAGGTCGTCTCCTCGGCGCCGTGCCAGGAGACCGTCTGGGAGGGCAAGGACGTCGATCTGGCGCGGCTTCCCGTGCAGACCTGCTGGCCGGGCGACGCGGGGCCGCTCATCACCTGGGGGCTGACGGTGACGCGCGGGCCGCACAAGCCGCGGCAGAACCTCGGCATCTATCGCCAGCAGGTGATCGGGCCGAACCGCGTCATCATGCGCTGGCTCGCGCATCGCGGCGGCGCGCTCGATTTTCGCGATCACACGCTCGCGCATCCCGGCAAGCCGTTCCCGGTCGCGGTGGCGCTCGGCGCCGACCCGGCGACGATTCTTGCCGCGGTGACGCCGGTGCCGGACACGCTGGGCGAGTACCAGTTCGCGGGACTGCTGCGCGGCGCGCGCACCGAGCTCGTGCAGTGCATCGGCAACGACCTGCAGGTGCCGGCCGGCGCGGAAATCGTCCTCGAAGGGGCGATCCATCCCGACGACACGGCGCTCGAGGGCCCGTTCGGCGATCACACCGGCTACTACAACGAGGTNNGACGAGCCGGCGATGCTCGGCGTGGCGCTCAACGAGGTGTTCGTGCCGCTGCTCACGCGGCAGTTTCCGGAGATCGCCGACTTCCATCTGCCGCCGGAGGGCTGCTCGTACCGCATGGCGGTGGTGAGCCTGAAGAAGCAGTACCCCGGGCACGCCAAGCGCGTCCTGTTCGGCGTCTGGAGCTACCTGCGCCAGTTCATGTACACGAAGTTCATCGTCGTCGTCGACGACGACATCGACGTGCGCGACTGGAAGGAGGTCGTGTGGGCGATCACGACGCGCGTGGATCCGGCGCGCGACACGCTGATCGTCGAGAACACGCCGATCGACTACCTCGACTTCGCGAGCCCGGTGGCCGGACTGGGCTCGAAGATGGGCATCGACGCCACGCACAAGTGGCCCGCCGAGACCACGCGCGCCTGGGGCAGGCCGATCGCCATGGCCGACGACGTCAAGCGCCGCGTGGACGCGCTGTGGAAGGATCTCGGTCTGTGACCGACGCCCGGCTCGAGGGGCTCGCGGCCTGGGCGCACGTCGCCTACGCGCTGCACGCGCTCTCGGTCGTGGCGGGACTCACTTCGCCGATGTTCGTCGTCACCGCGTTCGTCACGGGGTGGCCGTCCATCATCGCGGTGGTGCTCAACTACGCGAAGCGCTCGGCGACCGCGGGCACCTGGCTCGAGTCGCACTACCGCTGGCAGATCCGCACGTTCTGGTGGGCGGTGCTGTGGGGCGCGGTCGCCGTCCTGTTCTGGGCGACGATGGTGGGCGTCGTGATCGCCGTGCCGCTGCTCCTGCTGCTCGGGGCGTGGGTGGTCTACCGCCTCGCGCGCGGCTGGCTCGCGCTACTGCACGAGAAGCCGCTGCCGCTCTAGTCGCGGCGGCCGATCAACAGCCCGAGGAGCAGGCCGAGGCCGGCGGCGATGCCGGCCACCTTCCAGGGGTTCTCATGCGCGAAGCGGTCTGTGGCGGCAGCTGCAGCCTTGGAGCGCTCGATGATCGCCGCTTCGGCGTCGGCGAGCCGGGCGCGCGCAGCGTGCAGGCGATCCTGCAGGCGCATGCGTGCATCCCGGATGCGCTCGCCGGTCTCGGCGGCCGTGGCCTTGACGAGATCCTCGGCGTCCGTGACCAGGGTACGCAGATCCTGGACCAGGCGGTCGGTGACGGGGCTCACGCTATCGTTCATGGGCAATTCTCCGGTGGGTGTGGTGACAAGGTACGCGGATTGCTGGGCGCGCCGTTGAGGCGAATCAAGCCAGCAGCCGCATTCTAATCGGTCGGCTCGTAGACCCAGCGCAGCAGGGCATCGAGCGCCGGCTGCGCCTGGTGCGCATGGGCATGATTGACCAGCATGACGACGATGTGCCGTCCGCCGCGCGCATCCCGCACGTAGCCCGCCATCGCCCGGGCGTCCGACAGCAGGCCGGTCTTGATATGGGCATTGCCGGCGACGCCCTCGTTCTTCAGGCGGCGACGCATGGTGCCGTCGACCGCGGCCACGGGCATCGACGCCATGAACTCAGGCATCACATTGCTGCGCCAGGCGGCCTGCAGGAGGCTCGCCAGCGTCGCGGCGCTCGCGCGCTCGATGCGCGACAGGCCGGATCCGTTTTCGAGCACGAGCTCGGGCGCGGCGATGCCCTTGGCTTCGACCCACTGGCGGATGACGCGCGCCGCCGTGTCCGTGCGGGCGGGAATGCCGCCCATCTCGGCGCCGATGGTGAGGAAGAGCTGGCGCGCGATGACGTTGTTGGAAAACTTGTTCATGTCCCGCACGATCTCCGCCAGCGACGCCGATTCGTGCGTGTAGAGCAGGCGGGCACCCGGTCCGGGCGAGCCCTCGTGCACGGCCCCGGACCATGATCCGCCCATCTCCTGCCAGAATTGCCGCAGCAAACCCGCCAAGTGATCGTTTGCATCCAGAAGAGCGACGTTAAGCTCCTTTTCGCCGCAATTAGCCGGATATTGGCCGGAGAAAACAACCCGTTTTTCAGCGGGATCGAAGGACGGTTTGAGCAGATCGCGGAACGCGCGCCCTTCCGGGCAGCCCCCTTGCGCGAGTTTCAGCTGATTGACGATCTGCACGCCTGGCGGGTGCGGGTCGAGAGCGACTCGCACGGCGCCCCGTTCCAGCTCGGCGTAGAAGGAGAAGCGCAGCGATCGGAAATTCACCAGCAGCGCGTCGGGCAGGACGTTGTAAGGCCTGAAAGCATCGCCGTCGAAGCGTCCCGGATCGCCGTTAACGGCGCCGAAGTAGCTTCGATCAAGCAGTAAATTGCCCTTAAGTTCTCTTATGTTCCTAGATCTCAAGGATCTGAGGAGAATCCAGAATGACTCCTGGTTGAGCTTTGGGTCCCCGTAGCCCTTGAGCACCAGGTTTCCGGCGAGAACCCCGTCGGCGAGCGCGCCGTCGGCGTAAACCTCGGTCTTCCAGCGATACGCGGGGCCGAGGAGCTCGAGCCCGGCGAGCGCCGTCACCAGTTTCATGACCGAGGCGGGGTTCATCGCCGAGCGATGGTTCACGCTCAGGGCGTAGCGGCGCGAGTCGACCTCCTGGACCACCGCGGCGGCGGCCGTCGTGGGGATCTGCGCGGCGCGCAGTTCCTTGAACACCGCCTTCGGCCAGCCGTCCTGCGCATGAGCGAGTGGCGCCGACAGAACGGCGAGGGTGGCACCAGCCGCGAAGACGAATCTCATGGCTCGATTCTATTGACGTGCCCGGGTGCCGCCGCAACGAATCGTCACTGCCGGCGTGAGCGTGCGCTCACATCCGGAATACCGGCAAATTTCTTTGCGTGCCCCTTGAAACCTGCGGCAGCAGACATTATTATTAGCACTCGCTCAAGGTGAGTGCTAGCAGGACCGTGTCCATCACCGGATGCATTCTGCAACGATTTGATTTTTCTGAATTTAATTGGAGATCGGCATGAAAATCAGACCCCTGCATGATCGCGTGATCGTGAAGCGCATTGATGAAGAGCGCAAGTCCGCCGGCGGCATCGTCATTCCGGATACCGCAGCCGAGAAGCCCGACCAAGGCGAGATCGTCGCCGTGGGCAAGGGCAAGAAAGGCGACGACGGCAAGCTGATTCCGCTCGACGTCAAGGTGGGCGACCGCGTCCTCTTCGGCAAGTACTCGGGCCAGACCGTGAAGGTCAAGGGCGACGAACTCCTCGTAATGCGCGAGGAAGACATCATGGGCGTCATCGAAGGCGCCTGATTCCGAACCACACCCGTTACCAGGAGAGAACCCAATGGCTGCAAAAGAAGTCCGTTTTCACGACAGCGCCCGCGCCAAGATGGTCCATGGCCTGAATGTGCTGTCGGACGCCGTCAAAGTCACCCTCGGCCCCAAGGGCCGCAACGT
>DKBI01000198.1:0-163 GCA_002451175.1 Betaproteobacteria bacterium UBA6904 | reverse complement strand
CGCGGCTACCTGTCGCCGTACTTCATCAACAACCCCGAGAAGCAGATCGCCGCCGTCGAGGATGCCTACATCCTGCTGCACGACAAGAAGATCAGCTCGATCCGCGAGCTGCTGCCGCTGCTGGAGCAGGTGGCGAAGGCGGGCAAGCCGCTGCTGATCATCG
>DKBI01000265.1 GCA_002451175.1 Betaproteobacteria bacterium UBA6904 | reverse complement strand
ACGCCTTTCCAGAACGCGACGAACCCCGCGATTTCCGCGGCGACCGCCTTCGGCGCCGCATGGCACCAGGCGGCATCGGCATTGACCTCGCCCTCGACGACGACGTCGTAATAGTTCGCCACGCCGTTCGCCGGGGAAATCGTCCGCGTGCGCGAAGCGCGCAGGAAGGTGTGGTCGACGCAGTCGGGCGGGAAATACACGGTGCCTTCCACGAGACGAACGGCCTCGCCGTCCGCTTCTGCAATCACCGCGCCGTTCCAGACCGCCCTGGGCATGCGACGATTCTAATCACGCCGCACGGCCAGGCGCTGCCGGTTGGCGAGGAACAGGCCCGTCAGGGAGATCACCGTCATGCCGCCCAGCGACCAGCCGTCCGGAAAATTGCCGAACACGGCCAGGCCCAGCAGGATCGCCCAGATCAGCGCGCTGTAGGTGAAGGGCGCGAGCAGGGTGGCCGGCGCGTAGTCGTACGCGCGAATCAGCAGGTAATGCCCGACGGAGGCCAGCACGCCGATCACGCCGAGCAGCAGCCAGTGCAGCGGCACATCGGGCGTCTTCCACGCGAACGGCAGGGCGGCGGACAGCACGACGGCGCCGACGATCGCGCCCCAGACCAGCGACGTCAGCGGATGCTCGACGCCCGCGACCTTGCGCGTCAGGATCTGGTACAGCGCGTTGCACAGCGCCATCGCCATCGGCAGCAGCGCGTACGGCGTGAACGCNNGCCACGAAGAGCGGCAGCACGAGCCCGATGGCCGCGGCGTCGGCGAGCGGCAGCACGCGAAGCGAGGTGAAATACAGCGACGTCGCGCCGGCGAGCAGCAGTCCGCGCGCCAGCTGGATGCCGGGGCGCGCCGTGCGCAGGCGCCGCAGCTCGCCGCAGGCGACGAACCACACCAGCAGAACGATCAGGTTGGTCGCGTAGCGCGCCCAGACGATGCCCGGCACGGGATACCACTGCGACAGGTACTTGGCGATCGTGTCCATGAGCGTGAACACGCCCACGGCCGCGACCATCAGCAGGATCCCGCGCAGCGCGGGGGGCGAGCCTGCGCTCAGTTCACGGGCTCGAGCTGGCCGCCGACAATGCGCACGCGATCGCCCGCGCGCCAGGTGGGCGGCGATGCGTAGCTGATGGTGCGCATGGAGCCATCGTCGAGCTTCACGCCGACGTCGTATTTCTTCGTGCTGCGCGCGTTCTTCTCGATCTGGTGGCCGGCATAGGCGCCGCCCGCGGCGCCGGCAATGCGCGCGACGGTGCGCCCGCCGCCACTGCCGATCTGGTTGCCGATGACCGCGCCCGCCACGCCGCCAGCGACCGCGCCCAGGCCCGAGCCTTCGCCCTTCACCTCGACTTCGCTCACGCCCGTCACGACGCCGCAGTCGATGCACACCGGCTTGGCGGGCACGGGCGGCGCGGCGGCGACGGCCGGTGCAGGGGTGGGCGCCGCCGCCGGCTGGGGCGTCGACTTCGGCGCGCTCGGCTTCGCGGCGGCCTGCGCGGGTTTCGCCTTCGGAGCCGGCGTGGTCTCCGCGGGCACCGGCGCGGAAACCACCGGGGCAGGCGCCACGGGCGTCGCCGCAGGGACGGCCGGCGGCGTCAATGCCGCGGCAGGCTCGGGCGGGGTCTTTTGGGCGCTCGACCCGGGCAGGTGGCCGGTAATCGCCGCCACGGCAACGACGCACAGCACGATGACGGCGATCGCGGCGGTCGCCAGCAGCGGGTGGATGCGGGACTTGGTCTCGGTTTGCATTTGGGCTCCTCGTGGTTCCGTACGAGTCTAACGATTCAGGGTGCCGTTGCGATGACGGCGCTCAACTCTCGCTGCGCATCTGCGGGAACAGGATCACGTCCCGGATCGAGGGGCTGTCGGTCAGCAGCATCACCAGGCGGTCGATGCCGAGGCCGCCGCCGGCGGTCGGCGGCAGGCCGTGCTCCAGGGCGCGGATGTAGTCNNGCGTCGTAGTACATCGCTTCCTGGTCGCCCGCGTCCTTGAGCTTGACCTGCTCCTGGAACCGCTCGGCCTGGTCCTCCGGATCGTTGAGCTCCGAGAAGCCGTTGGCGATTTCCTTCGTGTCGACGAACAGCTCGAAGCGGTCGGCGATCTCCGGGTCGCGGTCGTTGCGCCGCGCGAGCGGCGAGACCTCCGCCGGAAACTCGGTGACGAAGGTCGGCTCGACGAGGTGGCGTTCGGCGAGCGCCTCGAAGAGGACGAGCTGCAGGGAGCCCCAGCCCTGCTGCGGCGTGGTGGCCACCTGCAGCGCGTCGAGCTTCGCGGCGAGGAACGCGCGGTCGCGCAGGTCGGCCACGCGGCAGTCCGCGTCCCCGTGACGCCGGATCGCATCCGGAATCGGCAGGCGCGCGAAAGGCTGCCCGAAGTCGAGCGCGCGGCCCTGGTACGTGGCCTGCGTCCCGCCGAGCACGGCCTGCGCCGCGTGGCGCACGAGCTGCTCGGTGTGCGCGATCATGAACTCGCAGTCCTCGTACGCGCAGTACCACTCCATCATCGTGAATTCGGGGTTGTGGCGCGTCGAGATGCCTTCGTTGCGGAAGTTGCGGTTGANNTCCGGCAGCGGCCGCAGCGCCTTCACGAGCAGCCGGAGCCTGGCGGCGTGCACGGTGAGCTCGCCCTTGTTGGTCTTGAACAGCGTGCCTTCCACGCCGACGATGTCGCCGAGATCCCAATGCTTGAACGACTCGTGCGCCCCGGCGCCCGTCACGTCGTTCGAGACATAGATCTGGATGCGGCCGGGCGCGCCCTGCGGTCCCTCGGAGCCGTCCTGCAGGGTGGCGAAACTCGCCTTGCCCATGACGCGCTTGAGCATCATCCGCCCCGCCACCGACACGGTGACGTTGCGCGCCTCGAGCGCGGCCTTGTCCAGCGCGCCGTGGGCGGTCGCGAGCTCGCTCATGCGATGCGCGCGCCGGAAGTCGTTCGGGTAGGCGACGCCGGCGGCGCGCAGCTGCTGCAGTTTCTCGCGCCGCTCGTCCACCAGCTGGCTGTCTTCTTCCATGGGGTCAGACCCCTTGCTTCAGGCTCGCGTTGATGAAATCGTCCAGATCGCCGTCCAGCACCGTCTGCGTCGCGCCCTTTTCGACGCCGGTGCGCAGGTCCTTGATGCGCGACTGGTCGAGCACGTAGGAGCGGATCTGGTGGCCCCANNGGCGCGGTACACGTCGATGCGCAGGTCGGCCGGATTGATCGCCACCTCGATGGACTCGTCCACTTCCGGGTAGACGAACACGCTGGCGAACGACGTGTGGCGCCGGGCGTTGGAGTCGAACGGCGACTTGCGCACGAGGCGGTGCACGCCGGACTCGGTGCGCAGGTGGCCGTAGGCGTAGTCGCCCGTGATCTTCAGGGTCGCACTCTTGATGCCGGCGACCTCGCCCTCGGTCTGCTCGAGCACGTCGGCGGCAAAGCCCTTCTTGTCGCAGTACTTGAGGTACATCCGCTCGAGCATCGCCGCCCAGTCCTGCGCTTCGGTGCCGCCGGAGCCCGCCTGGATGTCGAGAAAGCAGCTGTTCGGGTCGAGCGGGTTGGAGAACATGCGCCGGAATTCCAGCGCCGCCACGTCCTGCTCCAGCTTGGCGACGTCCTGCTCGACGCCGGTGAGCGTCGAGTCGTCGTCCTCTTCGCGCGCGAGGTCGAACAGCTCGCGCGCGTCCGCAACGCCCGTGCCGACGCGACGCAGCGTGACGACGGTCGCCTCGAGGGATTTCTTCTCGCGGCCGAGCTCCTGCCCGCGCTGCGGGTTGTCCCACAGCTTGGGGTCCTCGAACTCGCGGTTCAGGGCTTCGAGGCGGGACTGCTTCGCGTCGAAGTCAAAGATACCTCCGCAGCTCGGCGGCGCGGGCGTCGAGCCCGGCGAGCGTGGAGGCGATCTGGTTGATGCGTTCGGCTTCCATGGGGGCGTCGCGAAAAAGTTGACGCATTATACCGGTGGCGCGCGCGGCGCTTGACGGCGCGCTCCGGCGGTGGCAAACCGCGGCGATCGTGGAGCGCGCCGCCGAACGCCGGTTTGACCGAACGCCCTCGGCGCTCGCCTTCATGGCGCGCGCGATCCTGACCCCGCGACGGCCGGGGCTGCAGGCGCAGCTGACGGCGCCGGGCGCGCTGTGGCATGGACACCGCGCTGCGGGGACGCCGGTCCGCGACTTCGCGGCGCTTACCGGACTCGAGGGGCATCCCGCCTGGCCGTTGCTGTATCCGCACGCCGTGGCGTTCCGCCTGCAGATGGTGGTGCTGACCGGGCGCCGGTTTCCGCTGCCGATCTGGAATTCGCTGCAGATTCGCAACCGTCTCGTCCTGCATCGCACCTTTCGCCCCGGCGCGACGCTCGATTTCGGCGCCAGCGCGGTGGCGCAGCGCGTCCTCGAAAAGGGCGCCGAGATCGATCTGCGCTGCACGGCACGCGCCGACGGCGAATTGCTCTGGGAGAGCACGAACACGTTCTACTATCGCGGCCGGTTTTCCGGCCGGGACGGCGTGCCGCGCCAGGCGCTCGCCCCGACGGTGGCGCAGGGCGATGCGCTGCGCTGGACCATGCCGGCAGGCGGCGGCATGCGTTGCGGCCGCCTGACGGGCGATTACAACGGCATTCATCTCTCGGACGGGTACGCGCGCCGGTTCGGCTTCCGGGGCGCCTTTCAGCACCCGCAGCGCGTCGTCGGCGAGTGCCTCGCGCGCCTGCGGCAACCCGCCGCGGCGCCGCCGCTGCAGCTCGAGGTCTGGCTGAAGGGGCCGGTGTACTACGGCGCCGAGGTTACGCTGCGCTATGCGAATGCGAGCGAAGGGCTGACCTTCGCGCTGCACGTGGACGACGATCCGCGGCCGGCCATCGTCGGACGCCTGGGCGCCATCGCCGCATCCGGCTAGATGCGCCGCCCGGTGTAGTCCTCGGCGATCCGGTCCTCGAAGAAGCTGGTCGGGTTCGGCGCCGCCAGGAAGCGGCGGTACACCTCGGGATAGACCTTCGGGTACTGCCAGATCTGCCCGTTCGACAGTTCGACTTCCAGCGTCTGCGTCTTCTCGTCGTAGCCGATCGAGCGGATCTTCGAGGAATTGACGCGCTTGCGTTCCATCAGGCGGCCTCCACGCGGACCTTCGCGCCGCTGCGGATTTTCGCCAGCTCGCGGGGATCGCCGAGCAGCTTGCCCAGCACGTTGCAGCGCGCGGCGAGCTTCGGCCGGCCATCGGCGCCCGAGATCGGCGTGCGGCCGTAGGGCAGGGCGAGCGACGAGCCCTCGGTCCAGAAGCACACCGTGCCCGGCTCGACGACCTGCCGCGCGTCCGCCTCGAGATCCAGCGTCAGCGGCGTCTCGAAGTACACCTCCTCGCCCCAGGTGCTGGCGCGCGACTCGAACGGCAATGCCTCGAGCAACGCCGCGACGCTTTGCGAATCGCCGCGCAGCGCGGCCTCGATCGACACGCTGCCCGAGACGATGCGGATCGTCGCGCCCATCACTTGAGCGACGCGCGCCACGGCGCCTTCGCGCCGCCCGGGTGCTCCACGGTGCCCTCGATGGACGTGCCCTTGACGGTCCCGGCGAAGCGCGCGCTGCCCAGGCCGGCGAGCGTGAAGCTCAGCTGCTCGCCCCGCAGCCGCACATCCTCCAGCGGCAGGTTCCTGCCGCCGACGCGCGCGCTGCCCGAGATCCGCGTCAGCTGCTGCTTCAGATCGAGCTCCATGGCGCCTTTCGCGATGCCCGGCGGGAGCTGGGCGTGCCAGCGGCCGGCCACCCGGGCCGGCACGACGTACAGGAAGATCAGCGTCGTCGTCACGCCGCTGATCGCGACCTTGTCCTCGAGATCCATGCGCACGGTATGCTCCGGCAGCCACCCGGCGAGCGGATAGTCGTGCGAAATGACCCGCGTGCCCGGGCGCAGCTCGGCGAGCAGCTTGTCCTTGAGCAGGACCACCGTGTCGGGCAGCAGATACAGGGTGAGCACCGTGGCCTGCGAGATGTCGGTCTTGAACAGGTCCTGCGTGATGAACTTGACGCGGTCGGCGACGCCTTCGCGCCGGGCGGCCTCGTTGGAGCGCTTCACCAGGTCGTCCTGGATCTCCACGCCGAAGCCGCGTGCGCCGAACACCTTGGCGGCCGTCAGCACGATGCGGCCGTCGCCCGAGCCGAGATCGATGACGAAGTCCTTCGGGCCGACGTCGGCGAGCTTGAGCATGTCGGCGACGACGCTCTGCGGCGAGGGCACGTACGGGCCGGCGTTGACGGGCTTGTCGCTTGCCGCGGCGCCCGCGGAGATCAGCGCGGCGGCGAGCAGCCAGAGGCGGTTTCGCATGGGTCAGGGTTCCACGTGTTCGAGCGTCAGCTGCACGCGCTTCAGTCCGTTGTATTCATTCACGCCGAGCCGGTAGGCGGCGCGCACGCGCGGCGGCAGGGCATCGAGCGCGTTGAAGCGCATCGCCTCGAACCGCTGTCCGTCCTTCGTCAGCCGCAGCTTGAGATGGCGTTCGCCCACGACGCGCTGGTTTTCGACCGCGAATGTATCGCAGAAGAGCGGCGGCGGAAACCCGGCGCCCCAGATCTGCGCCTCGAGCAGCTGCGCGACGTCGAGCGAGTGGTAGGCGGCCTCGAGCTCGCCGTCCGTCTCGACGACGCGCAGCCGCGCCGCGTCGGGCAGGAGCTCGGCCGCCGTGCGCTCGAAGCAATCGGCGAAGCGCTCGAAATCCGCTTCGCGCACGGTGAGTCCGGCGGCCTGGGCATGCCCCCCGAAGCGCAACACGAGCCCCGGCGCGCGCTTGGCGACGAGGTCGAGGCAGTCGCGCAGATGGAAACCCGGGATCGAGCGCCCCGAGCCGCGCAGCAGGCCGCGCTGCGCGCCCTCGCCGGCCCGCGCGAAGCAGATCGTCGGGCGATGCGCGCGCTCGCGCACGCGCGAGGCGACGATGCCGACCACGCCCTGGTGCCAGTCCGGCTCGAACAGGCAGAGGGTCGCGCCCGGCGCTTCGGTCAGGCGTGCGAGCGCCGCGGCCGCGGTGTCGAGCATCTCGGCTTCGACTTTGCGGCGCTCGCGGTTCAGGCGGTCGAGCTGCTGCGCACCGTTCATCGCGCGCGCCTCGTCGTCGGTGATGAGGCACTCGATGCCCTCGCGCATGTCGGCCATGCGGCCGGCCGCGTTGAGGCGCGGCCCGATGACGTAGCCCAGGTCGAAGCACGAGGCTTCGGCCGGCGCGCGTCCCGCCGCGCGCAGCAGCGCCGTCAGCCCGGGCTTGGCGAGGTTGGAGCGCAGGCGCTTGAGGCCCTGCGCGACGAGAATCCGGTTGTTCGCATCCAGCGGCACGACATCCGCGACGGTGCCGAGCGCCACCAGGTCGGTGAGGGCGGCGAGGTTCGGCTCCGGGCGGCCGTCGAACGCGCCGCGCCGGCGCAGCTCGGCCCGCAGCGCGAGCATGACGTAGAACATGACGCCGACGCCGGCGAGCGCCTTCGACGGAAACGCGCAGCCCGGCTGGTTGGGATTGACGATGCAATCCGCCTCCGGCAGCGCGTCGCCCGGCAGATGGTGATCCGTGATGAGCGTGGCGATGCCGAGCTGCCGCGCGCGCTGCACGCCCTCGACGCTCGCGATGCCGTTGTCCACGGTGACGAGCAGATCCGGCGCCGCCCGCGCGGCGATGTCCACCAGCTCGGGCGACAGGCCGTAGCCGAGCTCGAAACGGTTGGGCACGAGGTAGTCCACCTGGGCGCCGAACAGGCGCAGCGCGCGCATGCCCACCGCGCAGGCCGTGGCGCCGTCCGCATCGTAGTCCGCGACGATCAGCAGGCGGCGATTGCCCGCGATCAGGTCGGCGAGCAGATGCGCGGCGCGCTCGCAGTGCCGCAGCTCGGCGGGCGCAATCAGGCGCGCGGCGTCCAGCTCGAGCTCCGCGGCCGAGCGCACGCGGCGCGCCGCGAACAGTCGCGCGAGCAGCGGGTGCACGCCGGCGCGCAGCAGCGCCTGCCGGTCGGCTTCGCTGACGCGGCGCGTGACGATCGTCATGTGCCGGCACGCAGCGGCCGCGCGCGCCGCCAGAAGCGGCGCAGATCGCCGCGCGTCGTCTCCCACCGACAGCCGGCGTCCGGGACGCAGAGCGTGATCATGCCGACGCGCTCCGCGCGCAGCGCCGCCAGCAGCGGCGCGAACCAGGAGGCCTCCAGCGCGGCCGTGCCGCCCGCCGCGTCGAGGATGCACAGGTGCCGCCCGTCGCGGGGCGCCTGCTCGAGCCAGCTTGCCGCGCCCCCCGACGGCAGGGCGTGATGGGGCACGCCCGCGAGCGTCGCGAGTCCCGTGGCGACCGCATGATGGGTGGTGACGGATTGCCAGGGACTGCGCGCAGAGCGCGGCAGGCATCCCGCGCCCCAGAGCCAGACGCTGTTGAGCGTTGCCACGCCACGCTGCTCGCGCGCCTGGTTGACCGGGTGGCCGTGCAGCAGCATCTGCACTTCGGTGATTAATCCGTGCGCACGGCTCACCGAAGCGCCCTGTGGAAGCAGGCCTGCCGGATCCACGGATTCCTGCAGCGGCGCGTCCGCCGCCACGGCAAGCTCCGTGCGTGCGCGCACGCACCAGGCGTCGCCGCGAGCCGCGAACCAAAAGTACTCCTCGTCGAAATGCGCGTTGAGCGAAGTCACCAGCTGTTCGGCCTCTTCGCGCCCGATGTTCAGCGACGCCGCCGGCGCGATCGATCCGCCCTGGGGGCCGACCTCGAGATGCATGGGATCGGCGCGCATCCAGAAGGCCTCGTCGGGCGGCTGCCCGCTCGCGAGGGCCGTCAGCGCTCCGGCCGGCAGCGGCCGTTGGCCGACTCCAAAGGCTTCAGCCAGCCAGCCCTCCAGCGAGCGCGGCTCCTGATGCGCCGCGCGACCGCGCGCCGCCAGCAGTTCCAGCGCCGGCATGCGCGGCGGGGGCGCGGCGGCGAACAGTCCCGGCGCGAGCAACTCGACGTGCATCAGAGATGCACGATCCGCAGGCGCGGCTTCGCCAGGTGCCGGGCGAGGATGCGGTACTGGTCGAGGTCGAAGCACGCGGGCCGGCGCGCGCAGAGCAGCTCCGGGATCTCCGCCTCCGAGCGCGCGCAGCCGAGCCACGACCACTGGTGGACGACGTGCACTTCCGTCACGTCGCGCTCGGCGTCCGCCTCGACGATGCCGATCGCGCCCGGATACGGCCAGGCGTGCGCTTTCAGTCGCGCGAGCGCCGCCGCGACGCGGGCGCGGTGCACGCGCGGATCCTCCCGTCCTGCGCAGACGCCGGCGCAGCGCTGGATCTGGTGCCGGAAGCAGGCGCCGCCGACGCGCGCCGCGGGCTCGAAGCCGAGCGTCTGCAGGCAGAGCGCGTGCTCATCGGCCAGGCCGCGCAGCGCTTCCATGGCGGCGCGCCGCGATCGGAACAGGCCGTGCAGCCGAGTGACGTCGTGCGCCGCGAGACCGCCCGCGGCGACGAGTTTCAGGGCGTCGCCCTCGAGCGCGAATCCGCACAGCTCGCGCGCGCGCCGCAGCTGCCGGTTGAACACCGGAAGCAGCGTCTTGACCAGCGCGGCCTCGCGCAGCAGCGCGCCGAGCTCCCCGGCCGTGCGTTGCCACTCGATGGCGCGGATCTCGCGCGCGAGCTGCATCTCGCGCGACGAGCGCAGGTCGTCGGCGAAGTGCTGCAGCACACGGGAGCGCAGCTGCACGCTCTTGCCGACGTAGAGCGGCGTGCCGCCCTCGCCGCGAAAGATGTAGACGCCGGGCGCCTCGGGAATCGCGTCGACGACCGCGCGGTCGATATGCGGCGGCAGCGTCTGCTGTCGCGCGAGCTGCCGCACGGCCGTGCCGAGCTGGTCGGGGCCGCGCTCGGTCGCCGCGGCCTGCAGAAAGCCCCAGACGGCGCGCGCGTCGCCGAGCGCGCGGTGCCGCGCCTCGCAGGCCAGTTGGTGGCGCGCGATCACGCTGTCGAGGTTGTGGCGCGCATGCTCCGGGTAGAGGCGCCGCGAGAGCTTGACGGTGCACAGCGTGCGCGCCTGGAAGCGGATGCCCGCCCGGTCGAACTCCTGGCGCAGGAAACCGTAATCGAAGCGCGCGTTGTGCGCGATGAACAGGCGGCCCTGCAGCCGTTCGTGCAGCGCCTGCGCGAGCTCCCGGAACGTCGGGGCATCCGCAACCATCGCGGGCGTGATGCCCGTCAGCGCCTGGATGGCCGCCGGAATCCCGGTCTGCGGGTTGACCAGCGTGCTCCACTCGTTCGCCACCTCGCCGCCATCCACCTCCAGCACGGCGATCTCGGTGACCCGATCGTGCGCGGGATGCGCGCCCGTGGTCTCCAGGTCGACGATGGCGAGCGGGGCGTCCAGCAGCGGCGTCATTGCACCTTGACGTTGGCGGCGCGGATCACCTCGGCCCAGCGCGCGGTGTCGGAGAGAATGCGCTCGACGAACTGCTCCGGCGTGCTGCCGACCGGCTCGGCGCCGACCGACGCGAAGCGCTCGCGCAGGTCCGCGGCGCGCAGCGCGGCCACCACGTCGGTCTGCACGCGGGCGACGATGTCCTTCGGCGTGCCAGCCGGCGCGAACATGCCGAACCACGTGTAGCGGTCGAACGCCGCCAGCCCCGCTTCGGGAAACGTCGGCACTTCGGGCAGCAGCGCGGATCGCTGCTGCGCGTTGAGCGCCAGCGGCTTCACCTTGCCCGAGCGGATGTGCGGCTGGACGCTGGCGAGGCTGTCGAAGAGCATCGCGATGCTGCCGTTGGCGACGTCCGGAATGGCGAGCGCCGTGCCCTTGTACGGCACGTGCACCATGTCGACGCCCGTCAGCATGCGGAACAACTCCGCGTTCAGGTGCACGATCGTGCCGATGCCGCTCGAGGCGTAGTTGAGCTGGCCCGGCCGCGCCTTGGCGTAGGCGACGAGTTCCTTCACGCTGGCGACCGGCAGCTGCGGGCTGACGACGAGGACGTTCGGCACGTTGGCGACGTGCGTGATGGGCGCGAAATCCCGGATCGGGTCGTACGGCAGCTTCTGCAGCGACGGACCGATGGAATGCGTGCTGGTCGTCGCCATGAGCAGCGTGTAGCCATCGGGCGCGCTCTTCGCGACGAGGTCGGAGCCGATCGCGCCGCCGGCGCCGGGCTTGTTTTCCACGACCACCGACTGCCCGAGGCGCTCCCCGAGCTTCTGCGCGACGATGCGGCCGACGATGTCGGTGGCGCCCGCGGGCGGGAAGGGCACGATGAGCTTGACCGCGCGGTTGGGATACTGCGCCAGCGCCGCGTGCAGGGGCAGGGCGAGCAGGAGCGTCAACAGGAGGCGCATGCAGTCCTCTGGGTGGATAAACGTTCAGTAGGCGAATCTACCGCAAAACGATCGCCAGCTGCCAGGCGGCGAAGGCGAGGATCGTCAATCCGGATGCGAGATTGACGGCGCGCGCCGCGCGCCGCCCGATGCGGCCGCGCAGCCTGGCGGTGGCGAGCGCGAGGAGGATCCACCAGATCGCCGAGCCGAGGAACACGCCCGCGACGACGAGGCCGGCCTGCGCGTATTCGGCGTTCGCGCCCAGGCCGAGGCCAGCAAAAATCGCCGCGAAGGCGAGAATCGTCGGCGGATTGGCGAGCGTGAGCGCGAGCGTCGAGCCGAAGGCCGCGGCCAGCGAGGCGCCCGCGGTGCCGCCGGAGGGCGGATCCGACGGCCTCGCGGCCTGCGCACCGTTCGCGGATGCTGGCGCTGTGGCCCCGGCGGCTGCAGCGTCCAGCGACTGCGGCGGCGCAAGCAGCGCCTTGGCGCCGAGCCAGAAGAGGTAGGCGGCGCCCGCGAGGCCGAGCCAGGTGCGCTGCGCGAGCAGGAATCCCGACACGGCCGTCAAGCCGAACGCGGCAACGGCGCCGTAGAGGGCGTCGGCGACGGCAATGCCCATGCCGGAGACGAACCCCGCCAGCGCGCCCTGCGTCAGCGTGCGGCGAAAACACAGCAGCCACATCGGCCCCACCGTGGCGGCCAGCACGAATCCGAAGGCGAGTCCCTTGAGCAACGGCGTCACGGCGGCGATTCTAGCGGCGTAGAATTGAGCGACCCCACTTGGAGACGAGCGATGCGTGCTATGCGATGGATGAACGTGCTGTTCGGTGTCGCGCTGATTGCCGCGGCGCCCGGGGCGGGCGCCTCGAGCAAGCAGCAGATCGACGCCGAAGTGCGCGAGGCGGTGCAGAACTTCTACCGGCACACCAGCGCCGGGAAGGAACTCGCGCAGAAGGCGGCGGGCATGCTCGTGTTCCCGAGCGTGATCAAGGCCGGCATCGGCATCGGCGGCGAGTACGGCGAGGGCGCGCTGCTCATGAAGGGCAAGCCGGTCGCCTACTACAACATCGCCGCGGCCTCGATCGGCCTTCAGCTCGGCGCGCAGGCGCGCACGCAGATTATCCTGTTCATGAGCGAGGGAGCGCTGGCGAAGTTCCGCAACAGCCAGGGCTGGACCGCGGGCGTGGACGGCAGCGTGGCGCTCGCCACGCTCGGCGCCGGCGGATCGATCGACACCGAGACCGCGAAGAAGCCGGTGATCGGNNCGCCGCGAGATTGTGCGTGCTGCCGAACCCCGCCACGAAGCGGGCGTCGCGCACGACGAGCGACCAGAAGGCGAAGTCCGCGAGTTCGAAGGTCACTGCGGACTGCGGAAATCGCGCAAGCCACTCCTGCTGCAGCGCGCCGGCGCGCGCATCGTCGTGCGCCACCTCGACCGCGCTTCCCCGCAGCGTGACGCGCGCGAGGGTCTGCGGATCCGGGCGCCCGTCGTCCGGCTCGGCGATCGCCAGGGTGGCGCGCGCGTCGCGGCGCAGGTCCTGGGTGTGCCACGCCAGCCGGCTGACGCGCAGGGTGAAGAAGGAAAAGTCGGCGGCCGGCAGGTAGGCGACGAGCGACACGTTCGGCGCGCCGTCGCGCAGCGTGCCGAGCGCACCGAGGCGCTGCTCGCGGATCAGGCGGGCGAGCGCGCCGGTCGTCGCGGAATCCATGCGGTGGCATTGTAGTATCCTCGCAGCGGCCCGCCCCATCCCCGATGCGTTACGAACTCCTCGTCGGCCTGCGCTACACGCGCGCCAAGCGCCGCAATCACTTCATCAGCTTCATTTCGCTGACGTCCATGGCGGGGATCGCGCTCGGCGTCGCCGCGCTGATCGTGGTGCTCTCGGTGATGAACGGCTTCCAGCGCGAGCTGCGCGAACGCATCCTGGGCGTGGCCTCGCACGTGCAGATCGCGGGCAGCGGCAACCGGCTGCCGGACTGGCCGGCGGTGGTCGCGCGCGTCGCCGAGCACCCGCGCGTGGTCTCGGCGGCGCCTTTCGTCAACGCGCAGGCCATGCTGGCGGCCGGATCGGCGGTGCGCGGCGCCGTGGTGCGCGGCGTCCTGCCGGCGGACGAGGACCGCGTCGCCGACATCGGGCGGCACATGCGGGCGGGCGAGCTGGCCTCGCTGCGGCCCGGCGAGTGGCACATCGTGCTCGGCGCGGAGCTGGCGCGCGCGCTCGGCCTCGTGCGCGGCGACAAGGTGACGCTGATCGCGCCGCAGGGCCAGGTGACGCCCGCCGGAGTCATCCCGCGGCTGCGCCAGTTCACCGTGACGGGCATCTTCGAAGTGGGCATGTTCGAGTACGACTCGGGGCTGGCGCTGGTGCACCTGGAGGACGCGCAGCGCCTCTACCAGATGGACTCGGCGGTCTCCGGCGTGCGCCTCAAGCTCGACGATCTGTTCGCGGCGCGCAGCGTCGCCCGCGAGCTCATGGCGAAGCTCGACCCGGCGCTCTACGCCACCGACTGGACGCGCAGCCACGCGAACTTCTTCCGCGCCGTGGAGATCGAGAAGCGCGTCATGTTCATCATCCTGACGCTGATCGTCGCCGTCGCCGCGTTCAACATCGTCTCGACGCTGGTGATGCTGGTCACGGACAAGAACGCCGACATCGCGATCCTGCGCACGCTCGGCGCCTCGCCCGGCTCGGTGATGCAGATCTTCATCGTGCAGGGCGCGCTGATCGGCGTGATCGGCACGCTGATCGGCGTGGCGGGCGGCGTGCTGCTCGGGCTGAACGTCGATGTCGTCGTGCCGGCGATCGAGAACGCGCTCGGCTTCAAGTTCCTCGCCAAGGACGTCTACTACATCTCCGACCTGCCGTCGGAGGTGCTGCCGGGCGACGTGGCGACGATCGGCGGCGTCTCGCTCCTGCTGTCGCTGCTGGCGACGCTCTACCCGAGCTGGCGCGCCTCGCGCGTCAACCCGGCGGAGGCGCTGCGCTATGAGTGAGACGGTGCTTGCCTGCCGCGGCCTGACGAAGACCTACCTCGGCCCGGCGCCCGTGGAGGTGCTGCGTGGGGTGGACCTCGCGGTGCGCGCGGCCGAGCGCATCGCCGTCATGGGCAAGTCGGGGTCCGGCAAGTCCACGCTCCTGCACCTGCTGGGCGGGCTCGACGCGCCCTCGGCGGGCGAGGTCGAGGTGCGGGGCACGCCGTTTTCGCGCATGAGCGAGGCGGAGCGCGGCCGGGTGCGCAACGCGACCCTGGGATTCGTCTATCAGTTTCATCACCTGCTGCCCGAGTTCACCGCCGAGGAAAATGTCGCCATGCCGTTGCTGATCCGGCGCGCGCCGCGGGCGACGGCTCTGGCGGCCGCCCGCGCGGCGCTCGGCGAGGTCGGCCTGGCGCACCGCGTGGCGCACCAGCCCGGCGAGCTGTCCGGCGGCGAGCGCCAGCGCTGCGCGTTCGCGCGCGCGCTGGTGACGCAGCCCGCCTGCGTGCTGGCCGACGAGCCGACGGGCAATCTCGACACGCAGACGGCGGACGAGGTGTTCGACGCCATGATCCGCCTGTCGGTGTCCCGCGGCACCGCGTTCATCATCGTCACGCACGATGCCGCGCTGGCGGCGCGCGCCGAGCGCGTGCTGGAACTGCGCGCCGGGGTGCTGCACCCGGCGTGAGGGGCAGGGGGCGCGCTACGCGGGACGGCGCCGGCGCCGGGCGCGGGCGCGCCAGGCGAGGATCACGTAGGCGCGCCAGCCGATCTGCACGCTGAAGTAGCCGAGCGCGGCCAGCGTCAGCGCGAGCGCCGGCAGCCCGACCGCGAGCGGCTTGCCGAGCGCGAGCATCCAGTCGAGCAGCGCATGCGCGGAGCCGATCCAGTCGGTCCAGTCCATTTCGAAGTGCGCCAGCGGAATGCCGCCGGCGCTGCTGCCGACGAGGAGCCGGCCGTACGCGTAGGCGACCACGTACAGCGGGACGATGGTGAACGGATTCGTGTACAGCGTGGTGAGCAGCGCGACCGGCAGATTCTTCTTCAGCGGGACGGCGAGGAGCAGGGCCGTGAGCATCTGCAGCGGCCCGGGCACCAGGCCGGAGAAGAGCCCGATGGCGACGCCGCCGGCCACCGAGCTGCGATTGAGGTGCCACAGGTTCGGATGGTGCAGCAGACTGCCGAACCGGCCGATCCACGGATGCTCGCGCACCGTCGCGGCGTCGGGGAGATACCTGCGGAAATACTTGCGCGGCACGCGCTTAGTCTAACGCGCGCGCGCCCTCTGCTACACTCGCTCGCGGCATGAAGAAGACGCTGCGATACGGAGATTTCCTCGGGGCGGTTCGCATGCGCCAGCGCGCCGTCAGCTTCAACGACATTGCGAGCGTCGAGGCGCCGCGGCGGCGGCCGCGGCTGCGGCCGCGCGACATCTACCGCCTGATCACGCCCTATGTCACGCCGCGCCTGCTCGACCAGCTGCGCGCGGTCCTGCCGATCGCGCTGTTTCTCGCGCTGTTCCAGGTGATCGTGTTGCGCGGGGGCATTCAGGGTCCCGTGGGCATTGCGCTCGGCATCATGGCGGTGATGGCGGGCCTGCTGTGCTTCATGGAGGGGGTGCGCCTCGGGCTGATGCCGTTCGCCGAGAACATCGGCTACCTCTTGCCGCAGCGCGTGCGNNGGGGCGGCGGTGGTGCTCGGCATCGTCCGCGTCATCTACGGCTTGCGCCTGAAGACGCTGATCCTGCTGACGCTCGTCCCGTGCCTCGGGCTCACGACCTGGTTCGCGAGCGATCCGCGGCTGGTGCCGATCCTCGGCCTGGCGTGGGATTGCGGAGCCATTACCACCGGACCGGTCACCGTGCCGCTCGTGCTCGCGCTGGGCATCGGCGTGGCGAACGCCGCCGGCGAGGAGGACAACCCGCTCTGCGGCTTCGGCATCGTGACGCTGGCCTCGCTCTTCCCGGCGATCGCGGTGATGCTGCTGG
>DKBI01000224.1 GCA_002451175.1 Betaproteobacteria bacterium UBA6904 | reverse complement strand
TGGCGCAATGCGCGCCGAGGTTGATGGGCGAATCGAACACCGGCTCCTGCCGCACCCACACGCCGTTCTCGACCGTCGCGTCGATCGCGCAGCCGACGGAGCAATGCGTGCAGACGGTGCGCTTCACCTCGGTCTTGCCGCCGGGCTTGTCGTCCTTCGCCGCTTCCGCGCGGCCGATGACGTTGAACGGCAGCTGCGTCGCGACGGCGCCGGCGCCGAGCGTCACGCCCGAGCGGCGCAGGAAGGCGCGCCGGTCGACCGTCTTCGCGAGCACGCCGGAGAGGCCGCGCGCGAGGCGCGCCTGAGCGGACCTGACGTCGCCGGATTTCTTCGTCAATAGCATGGCGCGATCTCCTCAGACCTTCGCGGTGCGGTAGTAGTTGCGGATGTGCGCCGACTCGCGGTAGCCGGCATCGGCGCGTTCCCCATCCTTGGCCGGAGACGGCTCGCTCGACGGACGCGTCGCAACGACGGCGGCCGCCGCTGCTGCTGCGCTGCCCACGCCCAAAGCACGAATGAAATTGCGCCGCGACCGGCGCGGTGTCGGATTTTCCATGCCCCCTCCTCGTTATAAGTTCGCCACGGGCCGGAGCCGGCCCTAAGCGAAATTGTTGCTCTTCATCAAAAAGTCTAATTCATTTGAAACGATTCGTGTTCAAGTTGTGCGAATACCCGCGTCAGTTGCGCGACCTCCCGGTAGAAGCTCGCGCGCTCGCATTGCGCTATTGCGTCGCACAACGGAACCGTCGACGGCCAAATGAAACTCTCGAAGAAGGTCCTCTGATCGTCGATGTCGCAGTGCATCACGAGGTGCCGCATGGCCTCGCAAAGCGCCGCAATGTGGTCCTCCGGCTCGTGCCTTCCCTGCAGGCGCTGGAGCCCGTACGTGGCGAGGGTTTCCCGAATGCCGACCAGCGGCGCGTGGTGGGCCCCGGCGGCCAGGTACGCACTGGCATAGGGCGTCACGAGCGCCTTGCCGGTGCCGACGAACGTGACCTCGAATTCCTCGCACACGGCGTCGCTTTCGACGACCGCAGCGGAGCGCGCCAACGCGTTCCAGGCGGCGACGAACGGCGAATCCTGGTCCGTGTCGGCCGGGCTGGCCGTCGTCGCGAGCCGGCGCAGGAGGTCCTCGTCTGGCGGCGCGTAGAAGAGGCGCGCCAGCAGCGCGTAGATGTCCGCCCGCGCCTGATCCTCGGGCGGCAGCGTCGGCGCGCTCATGGGCGTTTCGTGTAGTCGAAGATCGTCGGCTCGGAGGGCGTCTCGACCATGTCGACGAGACGGCAATCCGCGCACATCTGCAGCCGCCGGCGCACGCCCTCCGCAGCGAACATGGCGTGACCGCCGATCTTCTTCAGCATGGCGTCGACCAGGCGCTGCGTGCCGAACACCTTGCCACACCGCACGCAGTGGAACGGTTCGGCCTCGTTCAGCGTCACCGCCTCCTTCGCGCGCGGGCCGAGCAGCAGCCGCGGCTCCAAGCGGATCGCGCGCTCCGGGCAGGTGCGCGCGCAAAGGCCGCACTGAACGCAGTTGCGCTCGATGAAACGCAACACGGGCGCCTCGGGCGCATCGATCAGCGCCGACGCCGGGCAGGCGCCGATGCACGACTTGCACATCGTGCAGCGCTCGCGGTCCACGACCACGGCGCCGAAAGGCGCGGACTGCGGCAGGGCAACCACCTCCACGCGCGCGGGCGCGTGTTGCGCCAAGTGCTCGATGGCGTAGTCCAGCGTGGTGCGCTTGTCAGCAGCAAGATGGAAGGCGGCGATCGTCGGCACCGAATCTGCGGGACGCAGGTCCCACAGTTCGCGCTCCAGCGTGTCCTCCCCCACCAGCGCGAAGTGCGCGCCGCCATAGCCCAGCCCGCTGACCAGGCGCTGCGCGATGTCGAACTGCTCGCGCGTTGCGGCCAGGTAGGCTTCCGCGGGCGCCCCGGCGACCAGAACGCGGACCTGGCTCGCGCCATACGCGAGCGCCGCGAGCGCCAGGTCGATGCCGATCGAGGCCACGTGGTGACACTCGACCGGGATCACGCGCGCCGGCAACCCACGGCCGTGGCGCGCGAGGCGCAGGACGGCCTCCCGCCCGGCACCCGCATCGTGAATCAGGACGCAGGCGTCGCGTCCGCCCGCGCCACGGTACGTCGCCAGCAGGGTCTTCAGGCGCAGGCCGAGATCGGGAACGCGCGGATACAGGTGGGTGAGCGCGCCGCTCGGACACACGGTGCTGCACCCCCCGCATCCGGCGCAGAGATGCGTTTCGACCCGGACGTGGTCCCCGTCGGGCGTGATGGCGCCGGTGGAGCAGACATCCAGGCAGCGGCTGCAGCCCGCCACCTTCGAGCGACTGTGCGCGCAGATTTTCTCCCGATAGCTGACGAAGCGCGGCTTTTCGTACTCCCCGACCAGCGCCGCGAGGCGCTGCACGGCGAGCGCCTGCTCCAGCGGATCGTCGCCCGGTGCGGCGTACCCCTGCGGCAGGTCGTGCCGCCGCAGCACCGGTTGCCGCGACAGATCGAGCACCAGATCGAACTGCTCGCGGCGCGCGGTCTCCGCGCGCTCGAAGTCGATGGCCCCGACGCTGCCGCAGGCCTTCACGCAGGCCCGATGACTCTTGCACTTCGCAAGATCGACCTGGTATGCAAAATCGATCGCCTGCTCGGGACAGGCGCGCACGCAAGCGTTGCACCGCGTGCACACCTCGAGATCGATCGGATTGTCCTGGCGCCACTCGACCTCGAACGCGCCCAGCCAGCCGCGGATCGCCTCCGCGCGGCCGGACCAGACGGGATAGCGCCTGTCGGCCGGCAGCTCCCCCGGCCCGTCACTGGAAATGAGCACGCTGACGTCCAGTTGCTCGCGCAGGCGCTCCGCCCAGCTCAGGGCCGCGCCCGCCGGCCCGATGATCAGGAGCTGTCCACCGGATCGATATTCCACCGCAGGCAGCGGCTCGGGCTCCGGCAGTGCCGCCGCGGCGAGCAGCGCGGCAATCTTCGGCGACGCCGCGTCGGCCTCGGCCGACCAGCCCGCGGTCTCCCGAATGTTGATAAACCGGATGCGCGACTGCGAATTCGCGGCCTCGGCGAGCTCGGTGAACAGCGGCGCTTCCTGCGTGCAGGCGACCAGCACGTCCGGGTCCGAGAGCACGGCCTGAAACGCGCCGGCCTGCTTGCGGCAGAGCTCGCGATGCACGACGGGCGCATCGGCCAGCCCGAGCGCCGCGGCTAGCCGTTTCGGCGCCAGCGGCAGGGTGCCGTTGCAGCTGCAGAGCCTAAGCGTTTTGTTCTGGATCGCCATCGTCTTTCTTTTCGGGCGGAGGAATCGGCGCCTCCGTCTCCGTGCCGGGCAGTGCCGTCTCGCCAGCCGCAGCCGCCTCGCCAGCCGCGGCCTCCTGCGGCGGCTGGCCGCCTGCCAGCGTGGCCCTGGAATGCTCCAGCTGCGCGAGCATGGCCTCCGGGATCGGATCGTCCTTGGAATAGTCGTCGATGTAGACGTCGAGGCCGTCCATGACGTTGAACCGCGGGTCGGCGAACAGTTTCTTCAGCGCCGCCCGCTTCACCGATTCCTCGACCTTGTCATGCAGGAACGACTGGAAGTCGGACTCGAAAGTCAGGCTCTCGGGCGCCGGCAGCGACTCCGGGGGCCGAGCGGGCATCGGCGCTGCTGCCGGGGCCGGCGCAGGCGACGCGGGCTTCGCAGCCTGCCGCTTGCGCCGCGACCAGCGCGACAGGAATTTCTCCTCCGTGCCGGCCATCAGCCGCGCGAGCGCTCGCCGGGTTGCCGGAAGGACTGCGGCCGGATGCGGCGTTTCGGCTCCGGCCGATAGTGCTTCTCCACGAAGTCGCCGACCCACGCGAAGATCTCCGGCGGCATGGGCACCGAATCCACCTGCTCGCCGCCGTCCATCCAGCTGCTCGCCTCGCTGTAGCTGACGGTGAGGTGATGCGGCACGCCGCGGCCGTCTTCCATGCGCCAGAGGACGAACACGCGCGGGTCGCGGGTCGATACGTTCAGGTAGTAGCCGTCCGCGTCGGGCTGCCGCAGCACGATCTCCAATCCCGGATGCAGCCACTGCGTCCGGTCGCGCTCCTCGACGAGGCGGCGCGGCGCGGTGTCCGGCGCGCCGGTGAGCACGCCGAGCGGCTCCCAGACTTCGGTCTGCCAGCGGTTCGCCGTCGCGCGCTGCTGCATGATGACCGCGACGTGCATGCGGGGTTTTTCCATGCCGCGAACTATACCCTCTGCTATGATTTTGCGGCGAACACCACCATGACGGAAAAGGTTATTCCGATCCGCGTCGAACAGTCCGCGCCGGTGGTCGACCCTGCGTGGGACGGCCGGCCGCCGCGCGACGTGCGCGCGCGCCCGCTGCGCGACCTGCGCATTTCGGTGACGGACCGCTGCAACTTTCGCTGCGTCTATTGCATGCCGCGCGAGGTGTTCGGCGCCGATTATGCGTTCCTGCCGCACGCGGCGATCCTGAGCTTCGAGGAGATTGCGCGCGTGGCGCGCATCTTCGTGGGCCTGGGCGTGCGCAAGATCCGCCTCACGGGGGGCGAGCCGCTGGTGCGCAAGGACGTCCACAAGCTGATCGCGCTGCTCGCGCCGCTGGGCACCGACCTCACGCTGACGACCAACGGCTCGGCGCTCGCGCGCCTCGCACCGTCGCTGAAGGACGCCGGGCTGCAGCGGATCACGGTGAGCCTCGACTCGCTCGACGACGCGACCTTCCGCCGCATGAACGACGCCGACGTGCCGGTGGAGCGGGTCCTCAAGGGCATCGAGGCCGCCGCCGCCGCGGGTCTTGCGCCGCTGAAAATCAACATGGTGGTGAAGCGCGGCACCAACGATCACCAGATCGTGGACATGGCGCGGCATTGGCGCGGCACGGGCCACGTCGTGCGCTTCATCGAGTACATGGACGTCGGCTCGACGAACGGCTGGCGCATGGACGACGTGGTGCCCTCCGCCGACGTGGTGCGCCGCATCGACGAGCAGTTTCCGCTCGAGCCCGCGGAAGCGAGCCATCCGGGCGAGGTCGCGGAGCGCTGGCGCTACCGGGACGGAGGCGGGGAAATCGGCGTCATCTCGTCGGTGACGCAGGCCTTCTGCCGCGACTGCAACCGCATGCGCCTGTCCACCGAGGGCGCCCTCTTCACCTGCCTGTTCGCGACCGAAGGGCACGACCTGAAGTCGCTGCTGCGCGGCGGCGCCTCCGACGAGGCGATTCGCGACCGGATCGCCGCGGTGTGGAGCCGGCGCGAAGACGGCTACTCGGAGATTCGCACCGCCGAGACCGCGCGCCTGCGCAAGGTCGAGATGTCGTACATCGGTGGCTGATCGCCCGACCGTGCAGCTGACGAACGCCGCCCGGCCGGCAACGTTCGAGGTCGAGGCGCTCAACGAGCGCGGCGAGATGGTGCCCACGTCGATCGCCGGCGAGCATCCGCTGACGCTGTACCTCGACAAGCGCGAGATCGTTACCCTGATGACGCTCGGCCATGCGCCCGAGGCGCTGGTGCTCGGGTACCTGCGCAATCAGCGCCTCGTCGGCTCGATCGAGGACATCGCGGCCGTGCAGGTGGATTGGGACACCGATTCGGCCGCCGTGACCACGCGCCGGCGCTCCACGCGCGGCCTCAAGCAGAAGATGGCGCGGCGCACCGTCACCACCGGCTGCGGGCAGGGCACCGTGTTCGGCGATCTGATGGAAGAGATCGCGCACGTGACGCTGCGCGACGACCTGCGCCTGGCGGACGCGCAGCTGTTCGACCTGATCGAGAAAGTCCGCCGGCACGAAACGATTTACAAGCAGGCGGGCGCCGTGCATGGCTGCGCGCTCGCACAGTGCACTGGGCCGGCCGCCGCCGAGATCCTCATGTTCGTCGAGGACGTGGGACGGCACAACGCCGTGGACGCGATCGCCGGACGGATGTGGCTCGAGGGGATCGACGGCTCGGACAAGATCTTCTACACGACCGGGCGCCTGACCTCCGAGATGGTCATCAAGTGCACCCAGATGCGCATGCCGTTCCTCGTCTCGCGCTCGGGTCTGACGCGCATGGGCTACGAGATCGCGCACCGCGTCGGGTTGACGATGCTCGGGCGAGCGAGCGGGCGCCACTACCTCGTTTTCACGGGCGCGCACCGCATCGAGCGCACCGCGCCGCAGCCGACCGCCTTCGCCTGATCGCGACGTGCGCGACGACGTCATCGGCTACCTGCTGAAGGCGCCCGCTGCGGTGGCCGAGTGCCCGGACGTCGCCGCGTGGTGGCCACGCCATCGCGAGTGCGCGGCCGTTTGGCGCAACCCCATGGATTGCGCGATCGTGGCCGGATTCCGCGCCGATCGCGTCGGCTGGGCGTTCGCCTCAGGCTATCAGGCGGCGCTGCGCGCGCTCCTGCCCGAGGTGCCGGACGACCGCATTGCGGCGCTCTGCGTCACCGAGGCAGACGGCAATTCGCCGAAGGCGATCCGCAGCACGCTGCGGCGCGAAGGCGACGGCTGGCGGCTCGACGGCGCCAAGCGCTGGACGACGCTCGGACCGCAAGGCGCGCTGTTCTTCGTCGCGGCGCGCGATGCGCAGGTCGATGGGGATCGCCCGACCATTCGTGTCGTACGGATTGCGTCCGAGGCGCCCGGGGTCACGGTGACCGTCATGCCGCCCGCGCGCTTCGTCCCAGAGGTTCCGCACGCGCGGCTGCAGCTCGACAAGGTGCGCGTGTCGGACGACGCGCTGCTTCCGGGCGACGGCTACGCCGACTGCGTGAAGCGCTTCCGCACGGTCGAGGATCTGCACGTCAACGCGGCGATCCTGGGCTACCTGGTCCGCGAGGCGCGGCGCCTGGCGTGGCCGCCGCCCTGGACTGAACGCGCGCTCGCCGCGCTCCAGGCGCTGCGGGCGCTCGCGCTGGAAGACGCNNAGCGCACTGGCGCGCCTCCGGCGACGCGGCCGCCGCTGCGCGCTGGCAGCGCGACGGCGAACTGCTTGGCGTCGCCGGCACGGCGCGCGCCAAACGCGCCGCGCGGGCGTGGGAACGCCTTACGCCGACTTCGCCAGCAGCGTGAAGTGCTCGACCGCGGGCGGCGCCGCGAAATAGCCGCCGACGAGCGCGCGCCATTGCTGGAACGCAGGCGACTGGCGGAAGTCCACGGTGTGGTTCTCGAGCGTCTCCCAGAAGATCATCAGGACGTAGCGCTCGGGCGACTCCACGCCCTTGTTCACCTTGAAGCCGCGGAACCCCTTCGCCTTCGAGATGACGGTCTCGACGCCCTCGACGATCGCGGCGTCGAACGCCGCCTGCCTGCCGGGTTGAATGCGGATGTCTGCCAGTTCGAGAATCATGGGGATCTCCTGAGGGGTCAAGCGGGCGGCGCGGCGATCACGTCGTCGTAGCGGTGACGCTTCGTGATCAGACCTGCGTGCTGGAAGATGTCGAGGGTCGCCTCGAACGCGGGCCGCGTGATCTCGACGTGCGCCGACCAGTTGCCGAGGGTCTGGTAGGCCGCGATGGTTGCGGTGAGCACCGCGGGATCGATGCCGGGAAACAGGTGTGCCTGCCGCTGCGCCACCTCAGTTGGCGGCGCGGCGATCACCCAGGCGCGCGCAGCGCGGTAGGCGCGCATGAAGCGCTTCGCCATGTCGCTCGCCAGCCACGCCCGCGTCGCCGCGAGGCTCGAGAACGCGCAGGGCCCGATGGCGTCGGCCAGCGAGGCGACGATATGGCCCTTGCCGTCGTGCTCGAGCTGCTGGGGCGCCGGCCCCTGCAGGTGGATGTAGTCGCCCTCGCCGCGCGCAAACGCGTCGACCATGGCCGGCGTCGCGCCGGCGTCGATGGCGACGATGGAGCGGAAATCCAGACCGCGCTTGAAGCAGGCATAGCGGAACATCGCCATCGGCTGCTGGCCGTGATCGACGAGGACGCGCCGGCCCGCGAGGGCGGTCCAGGAAAAATCCGGCGCGGCGCGGCGCCCGACGAGAAAGAACCCGTCCTTCTCGTTGATCTGCGCGAAATGCGCCGCCGGCGGCGTGCGTCCCTGCTCGAGCGGACCGAAGCCCTGCGACGGCGCCGATTGCGCGACGTGGATCGAGCCGTCGAGCAGCCCGGCAATGGCCGACTGTCCGGCCGGCGCCACCGAATGCTCGGGCTGCAGGCCCTCGCGCTCAAGAAACCCGCCGGCGATGGTCGCGATGAGCGGCGTGTAGAACGCCGAGAAGCGCGTGAACTGAATGCGGATGGATTCCAGGATCGTTCTCCTCGAGGACTACGGGGCGGGCGCCGGCTCGCCGAGATCGCCCGCCATGCGCGCCTTCTGCGCCATCAACTCGTCGCGCGACGGAAAAAAGAAGGACGCGGCGAGCATCCCGGCGGCGAGCACCGCCAGCACCATGAACACGTTGCGGAATCCGCCCTCGGTGCGATGCAAGGCCGCGATCATCGGCACCGCGACCGCCGCAACGCCGAGCGACACCACGTAGCGCACGCCGAGCACGCGCGCCCGGTATTCGGGCGCGCAGTACTTGCCGACGATCGCGTCGTTGAGCGGAATCTGGCCGAACACCGCCAGCATCATGAACAGCGCCGCGGCGAGCATGGCCCAGCCCTGCAGGCTGGCGGCGAGAAACAGCAGGGGAATCTGCGCGACGGCGACGCCGATCATCAGGCGGCGCAGCTCGAAGCGGTCGATCAGCCCGCCCATGACGACCTGCGCGAACGCCGCGGTCGCGTACACGCCCGCCACCAGCGCGCCGATGCCGAAATTCGATCGCGTAAGCGCCTGCAGCCGCTCGTCGAACACCTTNNGCACCAGCGCCAGGAACGCCGCGCCCGCCCCCATGCACAGCAGCCCCGGCACGAAGAACGCGGCGCGCCAGCCCGCGAGATCGACGAGCGCGCCGGTCAGCAGCGCGGCGCTCGCCAGCCCGAGGTTGCCCCACAGGCCGTTCCAGCCCAGCACGCGCCCCATGCGTTCCGGTGCGGCCACCAGCATGGCGATCCCGACCGGGTGGTAGATCGCCGCGAACGCGCCGGTCAGCGTGAGGCCCGCAGCAATCTGCCACGGCGTCTGCGCGAAACCGGTCACGACGAGCGAGACGCCAATGCCGAAGTAGAAGATCACCATCACCCGGTAGCGGCTCCAATGATCGGCCAGCCAGCCCGCCGGGATGGCGAACGCGCCGAAGGCGATGAAGCCGCCGAGCGCCATCGGCAGCAGTTCGGCATACGGCCGCCCCCATTCGCGCCCGAGCGCCACCACGGCCGTGGGAAACACCAGCATCGCCAGATGGTCCAGCAGATGTCCGAGATTGAGAAACGGCACGAGCCAGCGATTCGGCATGCGCGCGAGTCTCGCATGGGACGCGGCCCGTCGCAAACGACGTTCGCCCGTCCAACGCAATCCCCGCGCGTGCCGGCTGCCGCTGCCAGGTCGGCCGGCTTGGCGCACGCAGCTCGCGCCAAGTCGGCCATCGATGAACGGCCGGCGCGGCCCCGCTCGCTACAATCGGCGGCATGGAGAATGTGACCGGCATCGTTCTCGCGGGCGGCCTGGGTCGGCGCATGGGAGGCGTCGACAAGGGTCTGCAGCCGTTCCGCGGCCGGCCGCTCGCGCAATGGGCGATCGAGCGCCTCGCACCGCAGGTCGACGAACTGCTCGTCAACGCCAACCAGAATGCGTCGAGGTACGCGCAGTTCGGACACCGCGTCGTACCGGACTCGATCGGCGGTTTCGCCGGTCCGCTCGCCGGCCTGCACGCCGGCCTGAAGTGCGCCCGCGGGGCCCTCGTGGTGACGGTGCCGTGCGATTCGCCGTTTCTTCCCGCGGATCTCGTCGCGCGAATGTGCGCGGCGCTGGCGGAAAACGACGTGGCGGTGGCGAAGACCGGAGCGCAGCCGCACCCGGTGTTCGCGCTCGTGCGCCGCGGGGTGCTGCCGCACCTCGAGGCCTACCTCGCGCGCGGCGGCCGCAAGATCGACGACTGGTACGCGACGCTCAGCGTCGTCGAGGTGGCATTCGACGACCAGGCCGACGCCTTTCGCAACCTGAATACGCTGCAGGAACTGGAGGAGCGCCCATGAGCGAACTCGCGGCCATCGTCAGTTGCGTCGACGGCTACGATCCGGACGCGCTGCCGGTCGACAAGGCGCGCCAGGCGATCCGGGCGTGCCTGCGCCCGGTGCAGGAAACCGAGCGGGTCGCGCTGCGCGCCGCGCTCGGTCGCGTGCTCGCCGAAGACATCGTGCCGGCGATCAACGTACCCGCGCACGACAACTCCGCCATGGACGGCTACGCGGTGCGCGCCGCCGACCTGGACCGCGCGGGCGAGAGCACGCTGCGCGAGGCCGGCGCGGCGCTCGCGGGCCGGCCCTACCGGGGGCGGCTCGGTGCGGGCGAGTGCGTGCGCGTCATGACCGGCGCGGTGCTGCCCGCCGGCGCCGACACCGTGGTCATGCAGGAAATGGTGCGCGTGGACGGCGACCGCGTGACGATTCCGCCGGGCCAGAAGACCGCCCAGAACGTGCGCTACGCGGGCGAGGACCTGAAGGCGGGCGTGCCTGTGCTGCGACCCGGCGCTCCGCTGCGTCCGGCCGAACTCGGGCTCATCGCCTCGCTCGGCCTGGGCGAGGTGCGCGTGCGCCGGCGCCTGCGCGTGGCGCTCTTCGCCACCGGCGACGAACTCGCCTCGATCGGCGAGCCCTTGCGCGAAGGCGAGGTCTACGACTCGAACCGGTACACGCTGCACGGCATGCTCACGCGCCTGGGCGTCGAGATCGACGACCTGGGCGTGGTGCGCGACGATCCGGCCCTGCTCGAGGCGGCGTTTCGGCGCGCCGCGCAGCACGCCGACGTGGTCATCACCACGGGCGGCGTGTCGGTTGGCGAAGCCGACTTCGTCAAGCCGCTGACCGCGAAACTCGGCGAGGTGCTGTTCTGGAAGATCGCCATGCGCCCGGGGCGGCCCATGGCGTTCGGCAGGATCGGCGACGCGATGCTGTTCGGACTGCCGGGCAATCCGGTGGCGGTGATGGTCACTTTCTATGAGTTCGTGCGCGACGCGCTCCTGTGCCTTTCCGGGCGAACGGACGACTGCGCGCTCCCGCTGCTCGGCGCCATCGCCGCGGATCCGATCCGCAAGGTGCCCGGCCGCACCGAGTATCAGCGCGGCATCGTGCACTGCGATGCGGGGATCTGGAAAGTGCGCATCACGGGCCAGCAGGGCTCCGGTGTGCTGCGCTCCATGTCGGAAGCCAACTGTTTCGTCGTGCTCGAACACGCGCGCGGCCGCGTCGAGGCCGGCGAGTTCGTGCAGGTGCAGCTCTTCGACGGCCTGATCTAGCGCCGCTGCAGACGGCGGCGCGCCGCCGACCGCACGCCGTTGACGCCTGTCAACGCCCCGCCGCGGGGAACGCGTAGGCTGGATTCGTCCATCCTTCCGCGGAGATTTCTTCATGCCAGCCAAACGGCTCGTCTTCGGCGACGACGCGCGCGCGCGACTCGTCGCGGGCATGAACCGGCTCGCCGCAGCGGTGCGCGTCACCCTGGGCCCCAAGGCGCGCACCGTCGTGCTCGAGCGCGCCTACGGTCCGCCCACGGTGATCAACTCCGGCGTCGTCGTCGCCAAGGAGGTCGAGCTGGAGGACCGCTTCGAGAACATGGGCGCGCA
>DKBI01000122.1 GCA_002451175.1 Betaproteobacteria bacterium UBA6904 | reverse complement strand
CCGGAGCAGAACCACACCTTCGTCGATCACTACGTCGAAGTGGAGTTCGACCTCTCCGAGATCATGTTCGTGGCGACGGCGAACACGCTCAACGTGCCGCCCGCGCTGCTCGACCGGATGGAAGTCATCCGTCTCTCGGGGTACACCGAGGACGAGAAGATGAACATCGCGATGCGCTACCTGCTGCCCAAGCAGATGAAGAACAGCGGGCTGAAGGAGGGCGAGCTCGCGGTGTCGGACACGGCGATCCGCGACGCCGTGCGCTACTACACGCGCGAGGCGGGCGTGCGGGGCCTCGAGCGCGAGATCTCCAAGATCTGCCGCAAGGCGGTGAAGCAGCTGCTGACGGACCAGCAGGGACGCACGGGGGCCGCCAAGCGCATCCAGGTGACGCCGCGCAATCTCGACAAGTTCCTCGGCGTGCGCCGCTNNGGCGGCGAGCTGCTCACCATCGAGACGGTGACCATGCCGGGCAAGGGCAAGACGATCACCACCGGCAAGCTCGGCGAGGTGATGCAGGAGTCCATCCAGGCCGCGCTGTCGGTGGTGCGCGCGCGCTCGCGCAAGCTCGGCGTCAACGAGGACTTCTATCAGAAGAACGACATCCACATCCACTTGCCGGAGGGCGCGACCCCCAAGGACGGCCCGAGCGCGGGCATCGGCATCGCCACGGCCATGGTGTCCGTGCTGACCGGGATCCCGGTGCGCGCGGACGTCGCGATGACCGGCGAGATCACGCTGCGCGGCGAAGTGCTGCCGATCGGCGGCCTCAAGGAAAAGCTGCTCGCCGCGCACCGCGGCAGCATCAAGACGGTGCTGATTCCGGAGGAGAACGTCAAGGATCTCGCCGACATCCCGGACAACGTCAAGAGCCGGCTCGAGATCCTGCCGGTGAAGTGGATCGACAAGGTGCTGGACATCGCGCTCGAGCGCCAGCCGCAGCCGCTCGCCGAGCCGGTCGAGGCGGCGCCGCCGCCCGCCGCGCCGGAGAAACAGGACGCCGCGGCGATCAAGCACTAGCGGGAGGGACGCATGAACAAGGCGGACATGGTCGAGCACATCGCGCAGGCCGCGGAACTCTCGCGTTCCGCGGCCGAGCGCGCCGTCGACGCGATGGTCGCGGCGGTGAAACTCAGCCTGCGCAAGGGCGAGCCCGTCACGCTCGTCGGCTTCGGATCGTTCTACGTCAGCCAGCGCGCGCCGCGCAAGGGACGCAACCCGAAGACCGGCGCGGAAATTCGCATCGCCGCGGCGCAGGTGCCGCGCTTCCGGGCTGGCAAGGCGCTGAAGGACGCTTTGAACTAGATTGTTTTTTCGCGGCGCCGGGTGCTTAGCTCAGCGGTAGAGCGCTGCCCTTACAAGGCAGATGTCGTAGGTTCGACCCCTACAGCACCCACCAGTCATTCCGCGCGATGCGCAGCTGGATCGGGTGAACACATGACCATCAAGCTCTTCGCGGCAATCGCAGTCGCGGCCCTGCTCGCTGCTTGCGTCAGTGCGCCCACGCAGTCGGGCGCCACCACGCTGGCAGGCACGGCCTGGGCGCTGCACGCAATCCAGTCCATGGACGATGCGCAGGGCACGACGCGCATCGCCGATCCGACGCGCTTCACCCTACAGCTGGGCGCTGACGGCCGAGCGGCCATGCAACTGGACTGCAATCGCGGCACAGCCTCGTGGAAAGCCACGGCCGCCGGCGACGGTACGACGGGGTCCATGGAATTCGGACCCATCGCGGCAACGCGGGCGCTATGTCCGCCGCCGCACCTGGACGAGCGCGTGGCGCGCGACCTCGGCTACGTGCGCGGCTACCTGCTGAAGGACGGAAAGCTGTATCTTTCCTTGATGGCGGACGGCGGGATCCTGGAGTGGCGCCCGCTTCGCCAGTGAGCCGGCATCCGGCGCGGGTGAGCGGTCGCCGGACGTGTATAATTCGCGCGCGCCGATTTCCGGCGATGGGAGGGAGCGGTAGTTCAGTTGGTTAGAATACCGGCCTGTCACGCCGGGGGTCGCGGGTTCGAGTCCCGTCCGCTCCGCCAAACTTGCTGAAGGGCCCTGCGGGGCCCTTTCCGTTTCCACGACAATGTTCGAATTCGTCACCAAACACAAACGCCTGATCCAGATCATGTTCGTGATCCTGATCGTGCCGCCGTTCGCGTTCTTCGGCCTCGAGTCCTACACGCGCTCGCTGAACCAGGCCGACGAAGTGGCGCGCGTCGACGGCAGCAGCATCTCGCTGCGGGAATACGAGGAAGCGCGGCGCGCGCAGATGGACCGTCTGCGCAGCGTGTTCGGCCGCGGCGCGGATCTCGCCACGCTGGACAGCCCGCAGATGCGCGAGGCGGTGGTCGAAACGCTGGTGACGCAGCGCCTGGTCGCCGCCGAGGCGGCGAAGAGCGGCATCGTCATCAGCGACGACCTGCTGCGGGAGACGATCCAGTCCAACCCCGCGTTCCAGCGCGACGGCCGATTCGACGGCGCCAACTACCGGCAGGTGCTGCTCGCGCAGGGCATGTCGGAGGCCGCCTTCGAGCAGCGGTTGCGCCACGACCTGGCCATCGAGCGGCTCGGGCAGTCGATTGCCGAGACGGCGATCGCCTCGCGCACCGTGAGCGCCGAGCAGGCGACGCTCGAGGGACAGCGCCGCGAGATCAGCGAAGCGCTGATCGCGGCGGACGCCTATCTCGGCCAGGTGAAGGTCGAGGAGCCGCAGCTCAAGGCCTACTACGAGGCGAACCGCGATCGGTTCAAGGTTCCCGAGCGCGTGCGCGTGGAATACCTGGTTCTGTCGGCGGCCGACCTGGGGCGCGAAACCGCGGTCACCGAGGACGAGCTGAAGGCGGCGTACGCGGCGCGCGAGAAGCAGTACGGCGTCGCGGAACAGCGCCGCGCGAGCCATATCCTGGTGAAGACCCAGGCAGAAGCCGAGAGGCTGACGGCGGATGCGCGCAAGTCGCCGGCCCGGTTCGCGGAGCTGGCGAAGAAATACTCCCAGGATCCGGGATCGGCGCAAGCCGGCGGCGATCTCGGCCAGTTCGGACGCGGCATGATGGTCAAGGCCTTCGAGGATGCGGCATTCGCGATGAAGGAGGGCGAGATCACCGGGCCGGTCCAGTCCGAGTTCGGCTTCCACGTCATCCGGCTCACGGGCATCGTGCCGGGCCACTCGCGCAGCCTCGAGGAAGTGCGCAAGGAACTCACAGCGGAACTGGCGAGCCAGAAGGGCTCGAAGCGGTTCGCCGAGGCCGCCGAGGCGTTCGGGCAGATGGTCTACGAGCAGTCCGACAGCCTCGCGCCTGCCGCGGAGCGCTTCAAGCTCGAAGTGCGCAAGAGCGACTGGCTGGCCCGGCAGGCGAAGGACGCGCCGGCGCCGTTCAACCATCCGAAGCTGCTCGCCGCGCTGTTCGCGAAAGACGCGATCGAGGCGCGGCGCAACAGCGACGCCATCGAAGTGGCGCCCAACGTCCTCGTGTCCGCGCGGGTCGTCGCGCACGAGACGGAGACCCTGCGCAAGTTCGAGGACGTCCGCGCGTCGATCGAAAAGCTGCTGCAGCGCCAGGAGGCGGCCAAGCTCGCGAAGCAGGACGGCGCGGCGAAGCTCGAGCTGCTGGCGAAGAACGCGGATCCCGGGCTGAAGTGGTCGGCGCCGCGCACGGTCGCAGTGCGTGACGCGCAGCCGCTGTCGGCGGACGCGCGGCGGCGGATCTTCGCGGCCGACGCCGCCAAGCTGCCGCAATACGTCGGCGACGAACGCGGCGATCTCGGCTATGCGATCTACCGCGTGCAGCAGGTCATCGCGCCGGCGGCGCGCAGCGACGAGCAGAAGGCGGAGGACTTCGCGGCAGCCGGCCGGCGCGCCGGCTCGGAACAGCTGGAAGCGTGGCTGAAGAGCCAGCGCGCGCGCGCCAAGGTCGACATCAACCGCGCCGCCCTGGAGCGCAAGTAGCCGCCGCCGGCGGCGTCAGGTCTCGCCGCCCGACTCGCCGGCGATGGTGACCGAGACGGTGTTGAAGCCGCCGTCCACGTGCAGGATTTCCGCGGTGATGCCGGCGGCCAGGTCCGAGAGCAGGAACACGGCGGCATTGCCGACGTCCTCGATCGTCACGTTGCGCCGCAACGGCGCGAACGCTTCCACGTGCTTGAGGATCTTGCCGAAACCCGAGATGCCCGCAGCGGCCAGCGTCTTGATGGGGCCCGCGGAGATCGCGTTGACGCGGATGCCGCGCGGGCCGAGGTTGCTCGCGAGGTAGCGCACGCTCGCCTCGAGGCTCGCCTTGGCGAGCCCCATGGTGTTGTAGTGGGGAATGGCGCGCTCCGCGCCCAGGTAGCTCAGCGTCAGCAGCGACGCGCGACGGCCTTCCATCATCGGCAGCGCGGCCTTGGCGAGCGCCGGGAAACTGTAGGCGGAGACGTCATGCGCCTGCCGGAAGGCTTCGCGGGAAAATCCGTCGAGCAGCTCGCCGGAGATGGCTTCGCGCGGCGCGAAGGCGATCGCGTGCACCAGGCCGTCGAGCCCGTCCCATTGCGCGCCGAGCGCGGCGAACAGCCCGTCGATCTGCGCGTCGCTCGTCACATCGCACGGC
>DKBI01000178.1:14923-21954 GCA_002451175.1 Betaproteobacteria bacterium UBA6904 | reverse complement strand
TCGGTGATGTTCTTGACGATGCCCTTGACCGTCGCGCCCTCCTGCAGGCTCGCGAGGAGCGCATCGCGCTCGGCGCCCGCGGTCTCTTCCAGCACGGCGCGCCGGGAGACGACCACGTTGTTGCGCTTGCGATCGAGCTTGATGACCTTGAAATCCATCTGCTTGCCCTCGAAGGGCGTGGTGTCCTTCACCGGACGCAGATCGACGAGGGAACCGGGCAGGAACGCGCGGATGCCGCGCGCCATGACGGTCAGGCCGCCCTTCACCTTGCCGGTGATGACGCCCTGGATCTTCTCGCCCGACTCGAGCGCCTTCTCCAGATCCATCCACGCGGCCAGGCGCTTCGCCTTGTCGCGCGACAGGCGCGTCGCGCCGAAACCGTCCTCCAGCGCTTCGATCGAGACGGAGACGAAATCCCCCGGCTTGACGTCCACTTCGCCCGCGTCGTTGCGGAATTCGTCCACCGCGATGACGCTCTCGGACTTGAGGCCCGCATTCACCACCACGACGTTGTCGTCGACGCTGATGACTTCGGCGGTGATCACTTCGCCGACGCGCATTTCCTTGCGCGTGAGGCTTTCTTCGAACAGGGCCGCAAAGGATTCCGGGGCCGGGGACTTCGCTACTGCTGGGGACACACTCGACATGGATTTCAAGCCTTCCAAACCGCGCATCCGGGCGGATGCCGCGGGCTAGGTTGATGAAGAGCGCGGGCGCATCAAGCGCCCGCACCCGCCGTTTCACGTTCCCGAAACCAGCCGACGATCGTCGCGACGACCTGCTCGATGCTCAGGTCCGACGAATCGAGCTGCCGCGCGTCGGGTGCCGGCTTGAGCGGCGCCGCCGCCCGGGCCGAATCGCGCGCGTCGCGATCCGCAAGGTCTCTGGAAAGGGCGCGAAGATTAGCATGGATTCCTTTGTCTATCAACTGCTTATACCGCCTGCGGGCGCGCTCCTCGACGCTCGCCGTGAGGAACACCTTGAGCACTGCGTCGGGGAACACCACGGTGCCCATGTCCCGCCCGTCCGCGACGAGCCCGGGCGCCTGCCGGAACGCGCGCTGGCGCTCGAGGAGCGCNNCGCCCTTCGCTGAAGCGCGCGTCCAGCGCCGCGGCGAGCTGCGCAAGCGCCGCGGCGTCGTCGGCCGAGACTGCGCGCCGCACGCTGGCCAGCCCCACCAGCCGATACAGCGCGCCGCTCTCCAGGACGTGGAAGCCGAGCACCTCGGCCACCCGCCTCGCGACGGTGCCCTTCCCCGACGCGGACGGCCCGTCCACCGCGATGACCGGGATCGCGCTCATCCCAGGACGCCGGCGAATGCCTGGAAGAACGCGGGAAACGTCTTCGCCACGCAGCCCGGATCGTTGATCGTCACGGGCACGCCGCCGAGCGACACGAGGGCGAAGCACATCGCCATGCGGTGGTCGTCGTAGGTGTCGATGGCGACGCCGGCCTGGAGCCGCGCGGGCGGCGCGACGCGCAGGTAATCCGCGCCCGCGTCGACGGTTGCGCCCAGCTTGCGCAATTCGGTCGCCATCGCGGCGATGCGGTCGGTTTCCTTCACGCGCCAGCTGGCAATGTTGCGCACGGTGCACGGCCCGTCCGCGAACAGCGCGAGGACGGCGGCCGTCATCGCGGCATCCGGTATGTGATTGAGGTCGAGATCGAAGGCGCGCAGCGTGTTCCCGGGCGATGCCGATGCCTCGATCCAGTTCTCCCCCGCGACCACCCGCGCCCCCATGTGCTCGAGGACTTCGGCGAAGCGGACATCGCCCTGGATGCTGTCGCGCCCGACGCCCTCGACGCGCACCGGCCCGCCGCCGATCGCGCCGGCAGCGAGAAAATACGAGGCCGACGAGGCATCCCCCTCCACGACGATCTCGCCCGGGCTGCGATAGGCATCGCCCGGCACGCGGAACGCCCGCCAGCCGTCGCGCGCGACCGCGACGCCGAATCGCTTCATCAGGCTCAAGGTGATCTCGACGTACGGCTTGGAAATCAGCTCCCCCTCGACAACCACCTCGCCGCCGCCGGCCAACGGCAGCGCCATCAGCAGCGCGCTGAGGAATTGCGACGACACGTCGCCCCGCACGCGCGCCGACTGTCCCGCCCGGACCTGGCCCGGGAGGATGGTGAGCGGCGGGTAGCCTTCCTTGGCGGCGTAGTCGATGCGCGCCCCGAGCGCCCGCAACGATTCCACGAGGTCGCCGATCGGGCGTTCATGCATGCGGGGAACGCCCATGAGCCGATAGTCGCCGCCGGCCAGCGCCAGCGCCGCCGTGAGCGAGCGGAACGCGGTGCCCGCGTTGCCCAGAAACAGTGCGGTCTGCTTGACCGGAAATCTGCCGCCCGCGCCCGGCACGTGCAGCCGGCCCGCGGACTCGGTCACGCACCGCACGCCCAGGCGGGACAGCGACTCGATCATGACGCGCGTGTCGTCGGCGTCCAGCACGTCGCGCACCAGCGTCGGCCCGTCGGCGAGCGCCGCGAGCAGCAGGACGCGGTTCGAAATGCTCTTCGATCCGGGCAGGCGCACCGTCCCGCGGGCGCGCGCAGCCGGCGCGAGGGCGAGCGATTTCACGGCTCGAAGTCGCCCTTCAGCCAGCGCTCCCGCGCGGCGCGCGCCGCGCCGAACACGCGCTCCAGTTCCGCCCCGTCGCCGCGCTCGACGAGCGGCCGCAGCGCCGCGAGCTGCGCCGCGTAGCGGTCCAGCTCCGCGAGCAGCGCGACGCGGTTCGCGACGCAGATGTCGCGCCACATTTCGGGTTGGCTCGAGGCGATGCGCGTGAAATCGCGGAAGCCGCTCGCCGCGTAGCCGAACAGCAGGCCCGCATCGTCGCGCGTGGCGATGTCGTGCACCAGCGCATACGCAAGCAGGTGCGGCAGGTGGCTCACGGCCGCGAACACCGCGTCGTGCGCCTCGGGTGTCATCCGGTGCGGCCTCGCGCCGCACGCCGCCCAGGCCTGCTCGACGGCATCGGCCGCCGCCGCCGCGGTCTCGGCCAGCGGCGTGAGCACGACGCGCTTGCCACCGAAGAGTTCGGCGGACGCCGCCGCGGCGCCGCTGTGCTCGGCGCCGGCGATCGGATGCGCGGGAACGAACTGCGAGATACGCGCGCCGAGCGCGCGGCGCGCGGCGGCGACGACATCCTGCTTCGTGCTGCCGGCGTCGGTGACGATGGCGCGGCTGCCGAGCACCGGCCCGATCGCGGCGAACACGCCGGCATACTGCGCCACGGGCGTCGCGACGAGCACCAGGTCCGCGCCGCGCGCGGCCTCGGCCGCATCGGCGGCGACCGCGTCGATCGCTCCGCGCCGACGCGCAACGTCCAGATTCTCCGCGCCGCGCCCCACCCCGACGACCTGCGCGCATGCGCCGGCCGCCTTCAGCGCGAGCGCGAACGAGCCACCGATCAGGCCGACGCCGATCACGGCGACCCGCTCGAACCGGATCATTCCTTGAGGCTGGCGGCCAGGGCTGCCAGAAACCGCTCGTTTTCCGCTTCCGTGCCGATCGTCACGCGCAGGTGCTCGGGCAACTCGTACCCGCCGCCCACCGGACGCACGATGACGCCGCGCCGCAGCAGGCGCTTGTAGATCTCGGCGGCGCGCCCGACGCGAATCGTGATGAAATTTCCGTAGGACGGAATCCACTCCAGGCCGAGCTGCTTGGCGCCCGCCTCCACCTGGCGCATGCCGCGCAGGTTCTCGGCGTAGCTGCGCGCGACGAACTCCATGTCGTCGAGCGCCGCGGCCGCCGCGACGAGCGCGACGCTGTTGACGTTGAACGGCTGGCGCACGCGGTTCAGGACGTCCGCGACCGAGGCGTGCGCGAGCGCGTAGCCCACCCGCAGCCCGGCCAGGCCGTACGCCTTGCTGAAGGTCCGCGTGACGACCAGGTTGGCGTGACGGCGCAACCACTTCACGGTATCGGCGCGCAGGTCCGCCTGCAGGTATTCGTTGTAGGCCTCGTCGATCACGACGAGGACGTGCTCGGGGACGCGGCGCAGGAATTTCTCCAGCGCGTCGGACGCAGCGAGCGTGCCGGTCGGGTTGTTGGGATTGGCGACCCAGACGACCTTCGTGTCCTCGGCCACCGCCGCGGCCATCGCCTCCAGATCGTGGCCGAATTGCTTCGCCGGCGTGACGATGGAACGCGCCCCGCGCGCCTGCGTCGCCAGCGGATACACCGCGAACGCATGCTGGGACATCACGGCCGAGGTCCCCGGCGCGAGAAAGGCGAGCGATACCAGCTCGAGCACGTCGTTCGAGCCGTTGCCGAGGACGACCTGCCCCATGTCCACCCCGTAGCGCCGCACGAGCGCCTGTTTCAGCTCGAAGCCGTTGCCGTCGGGATAGCGGGCGAGGTCCCGCACCGCGGCCTCGATCGCGGCGCGCGTGCGCGGGCCGATGCCGAGCGGATTCTCGTTGGAGGCCAGCTTGACGATCTTCGTCTCGTCGAGCCCCATCTCGCGCGCGAGTTCCGAGATCGGCTTGCCGGGCTGGTACGGCGCGATCGAGCGCACGTACGCGGGCGAAAGGTCACGCAGGTCCATGATTCAGCTCACCGCGACAGGATAAGACCCGAGCACCTTGAGCAGCGGCGCGAGCTGCTCCAGCTCCGCGAGCGCCGCGGCCACCGGCGGGTCGTTCCGGTGTCCTTCCAAATCGACGAAGAAATAGTATTCCCACTGCCCGACGCGCATCGGGCGCGACTCGATGCGCGTCATGCTCACCCCGTGCTTCGCCAGCGGCGTGAGCAGCGCGTGCATCGCCCCAGGCCGGTTGGGCGCCGACATCACCAGCGAGGTCGCGTCCTTGCCGGTCGGTTCCGCGGCAAGCGTGCCGAGCACCAGGAAACGCGTGCGGTTGTTCGGGTCGTCTTCGATCTTCGAGGCGACGATGCCCAGCCCGTAGCGCTCGGCCGCTATTTCCGGGCCGATGGCGCACGCGTCGGGTTCCGCCGCAGCCAGCCGNNGTCCGCCGGCCCCGGCCTGCGCCGGCCGGCGCAGCAGATTCTGGTGCACGCGCAGGGCCACCTCGCCGCAGATCCGCAGCGGCGTGCGCAGCAGCAGGTCGAGCGTGCGACCGACGGCGCCTTCGGAAGAATTCTCCACCGGCACGACGGCAAAGCGCGCGCTGCCGGATTCCGCGGCGCGAAACACCTCGTCGATCGAGCCGCAGGGTTCCGTCTCGACCGCGTGACCGAACTGCTTGCGCAGCGCCATTTCGCTGAACGTCCCCTCCGGGCCGAGGTACGCCACGCGCAACGCCTCCTCCATCCCCCGGCAGGAAGAAATCACTTCGCGAAACACGGCCGCCACGCGCTCGGCCGGCAGCGGCCCGGGGTTCGCCGCGGTGACGCGGCGCAGGATTTCGCTCTCGCGCTCGGGGCGGTAGGCCGGGGCGCCCTGCTTGAGCGCGCCGATGCGCCGCGCGAGGTCCGCGCGGCGGTTGATCCGGGCGAGCAGTTCGTCGTCGAGCGCGTCGATTTCCCGCCGCAGCTTGTCGATCTCCCCGCTCATGCGCCGGCACCGCGCTCTGCAGGCAGATACCTCACGCTCAGCACGCCCTCGATGTGCCGCAGCTCCTCGATCGCGTCGGCCGGCACCGCCTGGTCCACGTCCACCAGCGTATAGGCCATGTCGCCGCGGGACTTGTTCAGCATGTTGTGGATGTTGATGCGCCGGTCGCCCATCGCCTGCGAGATGCGCGCGAGCATGTTCGGCACGTTGGAGTTGGCGATCGCGAGCCGGTACGGCGACTCGCGCGCGATGGCGACGTCCGGGAAATTGACGGCGTTGCGGATCGTGCCGTCCTCCAGGTAGTCGCGCAGCTGGTCGGCGACCATCACGGCGCAGTTGTCCTCGGCCTCCCGCGTCGAAGCGCCGAGGTGCGGCAGCGCGATGACCCCCGGCTGGTGCACCAGCGCGGGCGACGGGAAGTCGGTCACGTGGCACTTCAGCCGCTTGCTCGCCAGCGCGTTCAGCACCGCCGTCTCGTCCACGACGCCTTCCCGCGAGAAATTGAGCAGGATCGCGCCGCTGCGCATCTGCTCGATCGTCTTCGCATTGATGAGGTGCCGCGTCCTCTGGCCCAGCGGCACGTGCAGCGAGACGAAGTGGCTCGCCCTGAGCACTTCCTCGATGGAAGCGGCGCGCCGCACCTGCGACGGCAGGCTCCACGCCGCCTCGACGGTGATTTCGGGATCGAAGCCGAGCACGCGCATGCCCAGGCGGATGCCCGCGTCCGCCACCAGGCTGCCGATCTTTCCCAGCCCGATGACGCCGAGCGTCTGGTTGGGCAGCTCGGTGCCCGCAAAAGCCGCCTTGCCTTTCTCGACCTGCTTGTCGAGGTCCGGCGCCGAGGCCTCGAGCCCCCGCACGAAGTCGAGCGCCGGCACGAGGTTGCGCGCGGCGAGCAGCATGCCCGCCACCACGAGTTCCTTCACGGCGTTGGCGTTCGCGCCCGGCGCGTTGAACACCGGCACGCCCGCCTTGGAGAGCCGGTCGACCGGGATGTTGTTGACGCCCGCGCCGGCGCGGCCGATCGCCTTGAGGTTCGGCGCGAAGGCCATGGCGTGCAGGTCCTGGGACCGCACGAGGATCGCGTCCGGCGACTTTGCCTCTTTCACGAGCGCGTAGCGCTCCGCGGGCAGCCGCTGCAGGCCGACCTGCGCGATCTGGTTCAGCACCAGCACTTCGGTCTTGCGGCTCACGGGATCAGGCATGGCGGCGCGCGAACTCCTTCATGTAATCGACGAGCCGCTGCACGCCCTCGATCGGCATGGCGTTGTAGATCGATGCCCGCATCCCGCCGACCGAGCGGTGGCCCTTCAACTGCACCATGCCGTTCTCCGCGGCGCCCTTGAGAAACGCGTCGTCGAGCTTGGCGTCGGCGAGGGTGAAGGGCACGTTCATGCGCGAACGGTCGCGCGGCTCGACCGGGTTGCGGTAGAACGGGCTCGCGTCGATGCAGTCGTAGAGCAGCTTCGCCTTGGCCACGTTGCGCCGCTCGATCTCTGCCAGACC
>DKBI01000178.1:0-14905 GCA_002451175.1 Betaproteobacteria bacterium UBA6904 | reverse complement strand
GAGCAGTAGTGGACGTACGCCGCGTCGGGCCGCACGCGCCATTCGCTCTGCGGCGGCGCACAGCGGAACTGGCGATCCTCGGACGATGCGGCGATGCCGACGTCGCCATACGCCGCGGCCTCCTTGGCGGCCTTCTTGGACCATTCGCCGGTGACCACGTAGTCCGCCTTGCCGCGCCCCGCGAGCAGATTCATGGGAATCTGCGCGAACTGCAGCGTCGCGCCGCCCTGCAGGAAGAGCACCTTGTAATGCGCCGGGACGCCGAGCAGCTCGCGCAGGTCCTTCTCGGCATCCGCGGCGATGGCGATGAATTCCTTGCCGCGGTGGCTCATCTCCATGACGCACATGCCGGAGCCGTGCCAGTCGAGCATCTCGTCGCCGGCGCGCGCCAGCACTTCCTCGGGAAGCGCTGCGGGTCCGGCACTGAAGTTGATGATTCGGCTCATGGTTCAGCTCCTCCGCATCGCTCGGGAAGGACGGTGGTCTCTCAATGCACCTGCGGCGGCTCGTCGCCCGCGGGCGGCACGCCGGCTTCGCCAACGTCCGCGGCGGCCTCCGCGTGTCCGCCGTTGCCGTTGCCGTTGCCCAGCTCCTCGTCGCGCTCGACGATCTGCTCCAGCCCGGCGAGCTTCTCTCCCTCGCCCAGGGCGATCAGCGTCACGCCCTGGGTCGAGCGGCCCTGCTCGCGGATCTGCTCGACGCGCGTGCGAATGAGCACGCCGCCGGTCGAAATCAGCATCACCTCCTCGCTGACGTCGACCAGCACGGCGCCGACCAGCGCGCCGTTGCGCTCGGTCGTCTGGATGGCGATCATGCCGAGGCCCCCGCGCCCGTGGCGCGTGTACTCGCTGATCGGCGTGCGCTTGCCATAGCCGTTCTCCGTCGCCGTCAGCACCGCCTTCGACTCGTCCTTTGCGACCACCATGCAGACGACGCGCTGGCTGCCGTCGTCGGGCAATCGCATGCCGCGCACGCCGGTGGCCTGGCGGCCCATCTGGCGCACCTCGTCCTCGGCGAAGCGCACCGCCTTGCCCTCGGACGAGAACAGCATCACGTCGTAGCTGCCGTCGGTCAGCGCGGCGCCGACCAGATAGTCGCCCTCGTCCAGTCCCACGGCAATGATGCCGGACGGGCGCGGCCGGGAGAAATCGCTGAGCGGCGTCTTCTTCACGGTGCCGCGGGCGGTCGCCATGAAGACGAAATGGTTCTCGTCGAATTCGCGCACCGGCACCACCGCGGTGATCTTCTCGCCGTCCTCGAGCGGGAACATGTTGATCACCGGCCTGCCCTTGCTGGTGTGGCTGCCCTGCGGCACTTCGAACACGCGCAGCCAGTACAGGCGCCCGCGATTCGAGAAGCACAGCAGGTAATCGTGCGAATGGGCGACGAACAGCTGCTCGATGAAATCGTCCTCCTTGATCGCGGCGGCCTGCCGCCCGCGGCCGCCGCGGCGCTGCGCGCGGTAATCGGCGAGGGGCTGCGACTTGACGTAGCCGCCGTGCGAGAAGGTCACGACCATGTCCTGCGGCGCGATCAGGTCCTCCAGCGAAATGTCCTCGGTGGTCGTGACGATTTCGCTGCGACGCGCGTCGCCGAACTCCGCCTTGATGGCCTGCAGCTCCCCGGCGATGATCGCCGTGATGCGCGCGGGCTGGGCGAGGATGTCCAGCAGGTCCGCGATCGCCGCCATCACCTCGCGGTACTCGTCGCGGATCTTGTCCTGCTCGAGCCCGGTCAGGCGCTGCAGGCGCAGATCGAGGATCGCCTGCGCCTGCTCCTCGGAGAGGCGGTAGCCCTCGGGCTTGAGGCCGAACTCGGCGGCCAGCCCCTCCGGCCGGAACTGCGTGGCGCCGCCGCCCCCGACGCGATCCAGCATCTCCGTGACGAGCGCCGAGGGCCAGGCGCGCGCGAGAAGCCCCTGTTTGGCCTCCGCGGGCGAGGGCGCGCGCTTGATCAGCTCGATCACCTCGTCGACGTTCGACAGCGCGACCGCAAGACCCTCGAGGATGTGCCCGCGCTCGCGCGCCTTGCGCAGGTCGAACACGGTGCGCCGCGTCACCACCTCGCGCCGGTGCGCGATGAACGCCGCGATCAGCTCCCGCAGGTTGAGCAGCTTGGGCTGGCCGTCGACCAGCGCCACCATGTTCATGCCGAAGCTGTCTTCCAGCTGCGTCATCTTGAACAGGTTGTTGAGCACGACCTCGGGCATCTCGCCGCGCTTGAGCTCGATGACGACGCGGATGCCCTCCTTGTCCGATTCGTCGCGGATGTCCGACACGCCCTCGAGGCGCTTTTCGGTGACCAGCTCGGCAATGCGCTCGAGCAGCGACTTCTTGTTCACCTGGTAGGGCAGCTCGTCGACGATGACCGCCTGGCGGTCGCCCCGGCCGATCTCCTCGAAGTGCGTGCGCGCGCGGATCACCACGCGCCCGCGCCCCGTGCGGTAGCCCTCGTGCACCCCGGAGACGCCGTAGATGATGCCCGCCGTCGGAAAATCCGGCGCCGGCACGAGCTTGATCAGGTCCTCGACCGTGCAGCGCGGGTTGTGCAGGTACTGCAGGCAGGCGTCCACGACCTCGCCGAGATTGTGCGGCGGGATNNACGATCACGCTCATCGCGTAATCGAGGTAGGAGCGCCGCATCTCCTCCTCGAGGCTGACGGGCAGTGTTTCCTTGGCGAATTGCTCCATGAGCGGGGACGGGAAGCGAGGCTTCGAGAGGCTGCGGCGAAGCGCGAAATTTTACCATGCGGACCCGTTCCGGACGGCGGCCGCTATACTCTCGCGGCCACGCCATTCGAACGCCTGCGATGACCGACGCTTTCCTGATCCGCGCCCGCTGGGTCGTGCCCGTCGAACCGGCCGGCGCGGTGCTTGAAGACCATGTGGTTGCGGTGCGCGACGGGCGCATCGAGGCCCTGTTGCCGGCGGACGCCGCGCGGCAGCGGTTTCCGGAGCGCGACGTGGTCGAGCTGCGCGAGCACGCGCTGATCCCGGGACTGGTCAATGCGCACACGCATGCGGCCATGTCGCTCATGCGGGGGCTGGCGGACGATCTTCCACTGCTGCGCTGGCTGCAGGAGCACGTCTGGCCGGCGGAGATGCGCCATGTGTCCGCCCAGTTCGTGCGCGACGGCACCTTGCTCGCCTGCGCGGAAATGCTGCGCGGCGGAACGACGTGCTTCAACGACATGTACTTCTACCCGGACGCCGCGCTCGAGGCGGTCCTCGAGTCCGGCATGCGCGCCGCGCTGGGCATGATCGTCGTCGAGTTCGCTTCCTCCTACGCACCGGACCCGGATGCCTATCTGGAAAAGGGGCTCGCGCTGCGCGATCAGTGGAACGAGCACCCGCGCCTGTCGTTCTGCCTCGCGCCGCATGCGCCGTACACGGTGTCGGACGCGACGTTCCGCCGCATCGCGAACCTCGGCGGCGAGCTTTACGTGCCGATGCACATCCATTTGCACGAAACCTCGGAGGAGATCGAGCGATCCCTGGCGGAGCACGGCGTGCGCCCCATCGAGCGCCTGCGCCGGCTGGGCCTGCTGGGGCCCAACCTCGTCGCGGTTCACGCCGTCCACCTGACCGAGGAGGAGATACTGTTGCTTTCGCGCCACGGTTCTTCGGTGGTGCACTGTCCGTCGTCGAACCTGAAGCTGGCGAGCGGCTTCGCCCCCGTAGCGCGCCTGCTGGACGCCGGGGTGAACGTGGCGCTCGGGACGGACGGCGCGGCGAGCAACAACCGCATGGACATGATGCAGGAGCTGCGCCAGGCCGCCTTGCTCGCCAAGGCGGTCGCCGGGAATGCCGAGGCGATGCCCGCCCACGCCGCGCTGCGCGCGGCCACCCTCTCGGGAGCGCGGGCGCTGGGCCTGGAGGCCCGCATCGGCTCGATTGCCGAGGGCAAGCAGGCGGACCTCGTGGCGGTCCGTCTGGCGGGCCCCGAGCTGATCCCCTGCTACGATCCCGTGTCCCACCTGGTATACGCTGCGGGCCGCGAGCACGTCAGCGACGTCTGGGTGGGGGGCGAGCGGCTCGTCATCGACGGTGAGTTGCGAAATCTCAAGTCATTGGGCTTGGAATCCCTGGGGGAGTTGTGGCAGAATGCGCTCAGCACACGCCCACCTTCTTGAAAACCAAGAACTTTCGAACAGATACAGTGAGGAGATCATGAATCAAAAATTCGTCGTGCCCGTCGTGCTCGCCGCAGGCGTTGCGATGTCGGCCATGTCGATCAACGTGAACGCCCAGACGACGGGTTACTGGACGAGTCCGGCGACTAACAACGCGGCGTGGAAGAACTCGGTCGGCCAGTGCTGGCGCGCCGGTTATTGGACGCCGGCGATGGCGACCAAGGAATGCGACGCCGATCTCCTCCCGAAAGAGGCGCCGAAGCCGGCCCCGGCACCAGCGCCCGTCGTGACGCCGCCGCCGCCGCCGCCCGCCCCCGCGCCGAAGCCCGCGCCGAAGCCGGTCGCTGAAAAAGTGACGCTGGCTGCCGACGTGCTGTTCGACTTCGACAAGTCGGTGATCAAGCCGGAAGGCAAGGCGAAGCTCGACGATCTGGCCGACAAGGTCAAGGCCGTCAACCTCGAAGTCGTGATCGCGATCGGCCACACGGACTCGATCGGCAGCGACGCGTACAACCAGAAGCTGTCGGTGCGCCGCGCCGAGTCGGTGAAAGCCTATCTCGTGTCGAAGGGCATCGAGCCGAACCGGATCTACACGGAAGGCAAGGGCGAGAAGCAGCCCGTGGCGAGCAACAAGACCAAGGAAGGTCGCGCCAAGAACCGCCGTGTGGAAATCGAAGTGATCGGCACGCGCAAGAACTAAGACCTGCGCGAAGCCTTGAAAGCCCCGCTGCGGCGGGGCTTTTTTATTTGGGGACGTCGATGACGAGCGTGAACGTCGACCCGGCCGAGCTCGCGAAATTCAGCGAACTCGCGCATCGCTGGTGGGATCCGAGCAGCGAGTTCCGGCCGTTGCACGAGATCAATCCGCTGCGCCTGGGGTGGATCGCGAAGTGCGCGCCGCTCGCCGGCCGGCAGGTGCTGGACGTCGGCTGCGGCGGCGGCATCCTGAGCGAGGCCATGGCGCGCCACGGCGCGCAGGTCACGGGGATCGACCTTTCCGAGAAGGCGCTCAAGGTCGCGCAGCTGCACCTGCTGGAAAGCGGGCTGCCGGTGCAATACGAGCTGGCGTCGACGGAATCTTTCGCGGCGGCACACGCCGGCCGCTTCGACGTGATCACCTGCATGGAACTGCTCGAGCACGTGCCGGATCCCGGCAGCACGGTGGCCGCCTGCGCGCGCCTGGCGAAGCCCGGCGCGCAGATCTTCTTCTCGACGATCAACCGCAACCCGAAGGCCTATCTGTTGGCGATCATCGGCGCGGAATACCTGCTCAAGCTGCTGCCCAAGGGCACGCACGACTACACGCGCTTCATCCGCCCCTCCGAGCTGTCGCGCTGGTGCCGCGCGGCCGGCTTGCGCGAAGTGGAACTCCTCGGCATGACGTACAACCCGCTGACGCGGCAATTCCGGCTCGGGAGCGATTGCGACGTGAACTACCTGCTGCGTTGCGTGAAGGATGCCTAGCCGAGCAGCGCCTGGGCGCCCGCGCGCCGTGCTGTTCGATCTCGACGGCACGCTGGCCGACACGGCGCCCGACCTCGTGGAGGCCCTCAACCGGCTGCGGCGCGAGCATGGCGTCGCCGAGTTGCCGCTCGAAATCGGCCGCCGCCACGCCTCCAGCGGCGCGCGGGGCCTGATTCACGTCGGCTTCGGGCTGACGCCCGAGGATCCGCCCTTCGAGACGCTGCGCGACCGGTTTCTGGACTTCTACGAGGCCCGGGTGTGCGTCGACACGCGACTGTTCCCGGGCATGCCCGAGCTCCTCGACGCGATCGAGCAGCGCGGCCTGCCTTGGGGTGTCGTCACCAACAAGTCGTCGCGCTTCACGCCCCGCATCATGGCTGCGCTGGGCCTGGATCGGCGCGCTGGCTGCGTCGTCTGTGGCGACACGACGGCGCACATCAAGCCGCACCCGGCGCCGCTGCTGCATGCAGCGAGCGAGCTTGCGCGGGCGCCCGCGGATTGCCTCTACGTCGGCGACGACCTGAGGGACATCCAGGCCGCTCATGCGGCCGGAATGCGCTCCGTGGCGGTGGAATACGGCTACCTCGGCACGGGCAGCGCGCCCACCGCGTGGAATGCCGACGCCGTGATCGCCAAGCCCGAGGATTTGATCGCCTTGCTTTGACGCGCGGCCCGTGGTTTCGATCGACGAAGCCGCGTTGCCTGTTCAGGCCATGCACGGTCTTGGCGCCGACCGAAGGCCCCAGCGGCTGCCGCGCCGCGCTCCCATCGGCACTTGCGCCGGGCGTCGACGCCCCCATATGCGACAATGTCAGTGCTTCAAGGTGCACCGGGGGCGACCAGGTTTCGACGCAGGTCGCGAACCAGCACAGGGCATGCCGAGGACCAGTGACCTCGTAAATCCATCTGGAAACACTATAAACGCCAACGACGAGCGTTTCGCTCTCGCCGCCTAACACCGGCGAGACGCTGCACTAGCCTGCTGATGGGCTAGGCCTCCGCCGAACCAAGGGCTCGCCCGAGGTTCCCAGCGAAGGTGCAGCGTCATTTACATCAGCCTCTCTGCGTGGCTTGGCCGCTTGGCCACGTGGATCCGTCGAAGCGGCTGGCTGAGCGCCAGCCTGCCGGTCGGCGGGCGCGAGGCGAGATCCAAATGATCAGGCTAAGCATGTAGTCCTGGCTGTCTAGGATTTGCGGACGCGGGTTCGATTCCCGCCGCCTCCACCAATAATTCAATGAGTTACGTAATTCTGGGGCGCTATTGGGGCGAACGCTTCCCCGGTTCGCTCGGCCGCAGCCGCCGATACGCCTCTGCCGCCATCCACGCTGTCACGATCTTCTGGAACGCCTGGTCGTTCATGAATCGCACGAAGATATCCTCGTTCTGATCCATACGCTCCACAAAGAGCTTTTCAAGCAGGTTCTTGAAGACGAGCTCAAACTTTTCCTCAGGATTCACGATCGCCGCTTGCTTTAGATCGTCATCTGCCACCGCGGCTTCGACGAGCTGATCGAAGAACAATTGATCTGCCTGATTGAAGTCCGTACCAAAGCGATCATTGACCAGATCAATTAGCCGTGACAGCGGTACCGACTCGCGCGCTATCTGACCGCTGCCGACTTCTGTCGGCCCATCAAGCGCCCGCGCATATTCTTTGCTGAGGCTAATTGACCCCTCGCTGATCTTCTGCAGCCGGTAGTACTCCAGCCGCACCTCGTCTTCGAACTGGTAGGAAGGCCCGCTCTTTCGCCGCGGCAGTTTCGCCGCAAGGTGCCTTAGAAAAACATAGAGTCGCTCAAGGTCGGAGTCCTGGTACGGAATAACCTGACTCAGGAACCCATAAAGATTCCGAAAGGCCAATACCTTTCCGCGCCATAGCTCGGCTTCATCCTCGTCGTCGTCGCGCCGCACTGTGAAGCGAGAAACTGCAGGGTCCAGAGCGGCATTCATGGCTTGATGGTCCAGCGCGCTCTGCCGTTCCTTAGGCTTGAAATAGACAGCACAAAAGCGCTCCACTTCTTCGCCCAGGTATACCCCTGATGAATCCAGCTCACCTTTGATCACATACATGCGATCGGGGTCAACTTCCTCGCCCATCTCGGCGCCCTCGTAGTAAATCGCAAACGCTTCGCGAATTTCCCCACGGTCATTTACGAAATCCAGGACAAATGTGTCTTCCTTGAGTGGATGAATCCGGTTCAGCCGAGATAGCGTCTGCACGGCTTGGATCCCCGCCAGCCTCTTGTCGACGTACATCGTGTGCAACAGCGGTTGATCAAACCCGGTCTGGTACTTTTCTGCGACCAGCAGCACCTGATACTCGGTCGTAGCAAACTTCTGGGGCAATTCCTTCTGACGTACGCCTTGATTCATGCCATCTTCGGTATACGCAACACCAGGGACTTTTTCGTCCGCAACGGTGCCTGAAAACGCAACAAGCGTCTTGATTGCGTACTTCTTCTCCTTGATGTACTCATCAAAGCTCCTCTTGTAACGCACAGCCTCCAACCGGGAACCAGTTACCACCATCGCTTTTGCTCGGCCGCCGATCTTGTGCCGGGTTGCTGCTTGGAAGTGCTCGACCATCACCTCGGTCGTCTGCGCGATGTTGTGCGGGTGCGTCTCCAGCTCCCCGAACCCGATCCCCTGTCACCGGAAGATGTCGAAGCTATTCTCGCCAAGATCCGCGAACGGTACGGCGATGAAGTCGAAAACTGGTTCGGGCTCGGGTTCTTCGCTGGCATGCGGACCAGCGAGCAGATCGCGCTTCGCTGGAGCGACGTGGACCTGAAAGACAACGTGGTCAAGGTCCAGCGGGCACGTGTCCGACACGAGGAGAAGGAAACCAAGACAGCGACTACACGGCACCACGAATTGTCGGCGCGCGCGCGTGTGTATCTGGATCATCAGCGCGCGCACACGCAGCTGAAAGGCGATGCAGTGTTCTTGGACCCGGTGACCGCCAAACCGTACAACGACGACAAGCCGCCGCGAGAGCGGTATTGGCGACCCGTGCTCGCCGCGCTTGGTCTACGCTATCGCGAGCCATATCAAATGCGGCATACGTACGCGACCATGGCCATCATGGCTGGCGCGAGCCCGATCTACGTCGCGCGCCAGATGGGCAATAGTCCACGGATCGTCTTCAAGCACTACGCCCGCTGGATCGAGTCGCCCGATCGCGGCAGGGAACGCGCGAAGATCGACGCTTTTCTGGCGGACGCCTGGGCGAAATAGGGGGAGATCTGGCCGAGGTCGTTTTCGCCCTTCCTAGCCGATTCTGTCTGTTGTTGAATATACCTTTTAAGTCATATAATTGTCATCTTAGTCAATTTAAGGTATACACCAATTCACAATGTGATACCCTATAGTTCATAGAACATCTTGAACTATCCCTTAAAGGGTATGAAGCCTACAAGACTGCAAAGCTTGCCGGACGACCTTAGGCGGGAAATCAGAGAGCAGCGTAAAGCCAAGGGTTGGAGCCAGCAGGAACTAGCCAAGAAAGCGGGCTTGGCGCAGCGACATATTTCCGGGATCGAAACCGGAAAAATAGTCCCGCGCTACGACACGCTCCTGGACATCCTGCGCGTGCTCGATCGCGACCTCATCCTGATCCCACGCGAGCTTCTGTCCACGGTGCAGGCCCTACTCCGCGACTACCGGAACCGTACGGTTCATGGCGAGCGCAAGGAACGTCCGCTCTACGCAGTAGATGACGACAGTCCAAATGGCTGAACGACAACCGGACGCCCTCGCCGTCCGTTTACACGGCCAAAAGATCGGCGTTATCAATCGCCTCGCTGGCGACAGATATCTGTTCGCCTTCGATCAGCCTTATGTCGACGACTCGAACCGGCCAACGCTCAGTCTGTCCTTCAAGGGAACCTCTGGCGGCCTGATCACCGACATTCGCCCCTACAACGTGCGCCTTCCCCCGTTCTTCTCCAACTTACTCCCGGAGGGCCACCTGCGCGACTATCTTGCTGCCCGCGCGGGAGTGAAGGCGAACCGGGATTTCTTTCTACTTTCGACTCTCGGAGCAGATCTGCCAGGTGCAATCTCGGTTGCGCCCATCGATGCCGTCGCCGATCATCGCGACGATGATCATGTTGATGATGAACATCACCGGCACGATCAAAGGCCTCTCCGATTCTCGCTAGCAGGTGTTCAGCTCAAATTCTCAGCAGTTATGGAAGCGAGCGGAGGCCTGACCATACCGGCCGACGGGATCGGTGGCTCCTGGGTCCTCAAGCTTCCTTCCGCACGATTCGATGCAGTCCCGGAGAACGAATTCGCAATGATGGAGCTTGCACGGAGGGTCGGCATTCCGGTTCCTGACGTGAAGCTGATACCCGTCTCGGAAGTCGAAGGACTACCCCGCGACGCCGGCAAGATGGAAGGCAAAGCGCTGGCGGTTCGCCGGTTCGACCGGACGCTCGATGGCGGCCGAATCCACATGGAAGATTTTGCTCAGGTCTTCGGCATCTACGCTGACGACAAGTACGAAAGGCGAAGCTACGCCAACATTGCGCAAGTGCTCTCGGTCGAAGTCGGTGACGATGCTGTTATGGATTTCACCCGTCGCCTGGTTTTTTCGACGCTCATCGGCAATGCCGACATGCATCTAAAGAATTGGTCATTGCTTTACCTGGATCGGCGCAAGCCAAGCCTTGCGCCTGCGTACGACTACGTGTCCACCATTCCCTACCTCCCGAGCGACCGACTTGCGCTCGGCTTCGGCGGAAGCAAGGATATCTCGGCAATCTCGCAAGAACAGATCCGCCGCTACGCGGACACGGCACGTCTCGCAGTAAGTCCACTTTGGCGCCTCGTCCAAGAGACCTCGGAGAGGACGGTATCGGTCTGGAAATCGCTGGATGAAAAAGAGATCATTCCAGCGAAGATTCGCGTTGCCGTCGACGCCCACATTGCCAAAGTCGCGGCTTCAGTCACGTAAAAATCGGCTGATTCTCTTGGGGCTAATTTGGGGCTAAATTGGGGGCAATGGAGGGTTCCGACGGGTACCCCGGTTTTCACTCTCAGAGGGAAGGGTAATCTGGGGACAGTNNGGGTTCGATTCCCGCCGCCTCCACCAATGCTGCCGTTGCTGACGCCGCGCGTGGATGGCCCCTGATCGGGAGCATGAGTAGTCAAGGAGTGCCGAGAGAAGATTGAATTTGCGATTCAGTCACGCCTTCGACCTGCTCAACCGCAGCATGAGCGTCATCGGATGCGTCGGCGAGCGTTGAAACCCGTAGGGCTCGTAAAACCGCATGGCCTTCTCGTGAAGGGCGTGCACGAGTAGGGCTCTGACCCCCGCGTTCTGCGATACGGCCACCGCGCGATTGACCGCGTCCTGGAGCAAGGCGGCGCCGAGGTGCAGCCCCTGCACCCTGCGGTCGACGGCGAGCCGGGCGAGAACCATGACGGGAATCGGATCCGGCATATTGCGCCGCACACCGCTCGTTGCGAGCTGGTGCGATACGGCTCCGGCGGCCATCGCGTAGTAGCCGCGAACTAGACCGTCCTGATCGGTGACGACAAAGGTGCGGCTCGCCCCGCTGGCCTGGTTGGCCAACGCACGGCGCTTGAGCCAGTCATCGAGCACGGCCTCGCCGCACTGGAAGTCATCCAGTCGATGTGACGCCGCCAAGGGTCCGGGCGGCCTGAGTTGCAAGCTCAAGAGAACACCGCCAGGCGCGACGGCTCAGGCCTTCGCGGACTTCCTGACCCAGGGTGCCTGGACTGCCATGAGGCGCTCAAAGCCCGGATTGCGCGTCGCAGGTGCGTCGAGCAGCTTGGTGAACTGCCGGAATTTCTCGACGTCCAGGTTGAAAAACACCTGGTCAAGCAGCACCGCCTGCGCCTTGTCGCAGGCGGCTTCGAGCATGAAGTCCGAGCGGTTCTTGCCGAGCAACCGCGCCGCCTGATCGATCAGTTCCCGCTGCTCGGGACGCGCCCGCAGATTGATGGCGGCATCGCGCATGAGGTTCTCCCAAGTTGTACACACAATCAATATACGCATGTTACGGCGGCGTATATCTATTGTCAACACATCCCCGGTGTTGGGCGATTGGGCAACCAAAACCTGGAGCTACAAACGAAGACACCGACCAACGGCAGGCGTGTTCGAAATCCTGAAATACCGATGTGCCCGTCCTGCTGGGCCTCGCGCCGCACCCGGCGCGCAACAATCCGTCATGGGCACATGCCCAGCGGCTACGGTTGGCATTGAGTCGAAAGACGTCGGAGTGAATCTACGGGTACGCGAGTCCGCCACGTAGCTGCTGGCGAGTAGCTCGTGCTGGCGCCCTCCGCCGCCACGACGCCCATCTCCACGGCCCTGACAGAAGGCTGACAAACAATACGAAGGTCGAATCGCACTCCATACCTTCGTACTGGCGACTACCGCGGAGGACTGGACCTACACTTCGGCCCGTCACGCGCGCCTCCATTCCGCGTCGTTGATGTACTACGGGTAGCAACGCGGAACGTAAACCGATCGATTCGCGCGCCGGCATCCCGATCCACTATGGGAAAGGAGATTCAAGGTGCAAACGTCTGGAATCGCAGCTTTCTCAATCTCACTCACAACAGCCGCGATGTTGATGGCGAGCGCAACCGCGGCTAACGCACAGCAGGAATTGGTGGGCACCTACAAGGGTGAATACAAGGAGGCCCAATATCCTTTCGCGAAAGTCCAATTGGTGACTTTCACGATTGCGAACGTTCAGGACGGCAAGGTGACCGGCAGGTACGAGCTCGAATCCTTTGACTGCCGCGGAGTCTACGACATCCAAGGAACGATCCTCGACAATCGGCTGGAGCTGCGGACGGGCGAGGGACCAGTGAAAGGATGTGGCGACCAACGACTCTCGCTGAGCGTCGAAGGCAACAAACTGGTCGGCCGCACCAGCATGGAAGCGCAGAACAATCCGGGCATCACGCTGTCCAAGCGGTAGATCGACTGAACGACGCGCCGCGCGCTCTGCGGCGGAAACCCCGCCCGGCGCATGCTCGAGTTTGTTCGCAATGTCCCGCACGACGCCGCAAAGCCAACGCTGTCAACCGGCTGATCCTGGCGCATGTTCGGGCGGCCAACGCGGGGCTAACCCCAGATCCGACCTGGCACACGCCAGCCTAGTCAGTGACTAGTAGGGGTTGACTGGCGGAGAGAGAGGGATTCGAACCCCCGGTACCGCAAGCGGTACAACAGATTTCGAGTCTGCCGCATTCGACCACTCTGCCATCTCTCCGCGGCCGTGCACCCGCCCATGAGGGCGAGGGGCGGATTTTATCAGGCGCGCGGGATCTTTTCCGCGCCGCCCATGTAGGGCCTCAGCGCCGCCGGTATCGTCACGGAGCCGTCCGCGTTCTGGCCGTTCTCGAGGATCGCGACGAGCGTGCGCCCGACCGCGAGCCCGGAACCGTTCAGCGTGTGGGCGATCTCGGGCTTGCCCCTCTCGTTGCGATAGCGCGCCTGCATGCGGCGCGCCTGGAAGGCCTCGAAGTTGGAGCACGAGGAGATTTCCCGGTACGTGTTCTGCGAGGGCAGCCACACCTCGATGTCGTAGGTCTTNNATCATGCCGCGCGTGTCCTTGCCGGCCGCGCCCGCCTCGGAACGGAAGCACGGCGAGTGGCAGACGTATTTCAGCGGCAGCGCCTCGAGCGGCACGATGTCGCCGCGCACGAAATTCGTCACCGGGTATTCGGCCGTCGGGATGAGGTACAGGTCGCGGCCCTCGAGCTTGAAGAGGTCGTCCTTGAACTTCGCCAGGCTCGAGACGCCGTTGGCGCACTCGCCGCTCACCATGTACGGCACGTACACCTCGACGTAGCCGTGCTCGGCGGTGTGCACGTCGAGCATGAACTGCGCGATCGCACGGTGCAGCCGCGCGACGCCGCCCTTCATCACCGCGAAGCGCGCGCCGGCCAGCTTGATCGCGGTGTCGAAATCCAGGCCGCCGAGCGCCGCGCCGACGTCGACGTGGTCCTTCACGGGGAAATCGAACGCGCGCGGCGCGCCCCAGCGGCGCTGCTCGACGTTGTCCTCGGCGCCCGCGCCCGCCGGCACGCTGTCGTGGGGCAGGTTCGGGATCACCTCCAGCAGCGCCTGCAGGCGCGCCTGCACCTGCGCAAGCTGCGCCTCGAGCGCGCCGAGCCCCGCGTTGATCTCGCCGGACTCGGCCATCAGCGGCGCCACGTCCTCGCCCTTCGACTTCGCCTGCCCGATGCGCTTGGCCATCGCATTGCGCCGCGCCTGCAGGTCCTGCGTGCGCGTCTGCACGTCCTTGCGCTCGGCCTCGAGGCCGAGGAACGCATCGCGCGGGAACTCGAAGCCGCGCCCCGCGAGCCGCGCCGCGACGCCGTCCAGATTGTTTCTCAGCAGTTGGATGTCGATCATTTTTCGGTTTTCGCCGGCCGGCCGCGGCTGCGCAGGTCGTCGAGCTTCTCCCGGATGCGCGCCTCCAGCCCGCGGTCGGTCGGTCGATACCATTCGACTGCCGGCATGCCNNTACCGGTAGCCCGCGCCGTAGCCGAGGTTCTTCATCAATTTCGTCGGCGCGTTGCGAATGTGCAGCGGCACGGGCCGCGTGCCGTCCGCGGCGACGAACGCGCGGGCGTCATTGTACGCGGTGTACACCGCGTTCGACTTCGCGGCGCACGCCAGATACAGCACCGCCTCCGCGATCGCCAGCTCGCCCTCGGGCGAGCCCAGCCGCTCGTAGGTTTCGCAGGCGTCGAGCGCGATGCGCAGGGCGCGCGGGTCGGCAAGACCGACGTCCTCCACCGCCATACGCACGACGCGCCGGCCGACGTAGAGCGGCTCGGCGCCGCCGTCCAGCATGCGCACCAGCCAATAAAGCGACGCATCGGGGTCTGACCCCCGAACGGCCTTGTGCAGCGCCGAGATCTGGTCGTAGAACTGCTCGCCGCCCTTGTCGAAGCGGCGCAGGTTGGAAGCGAGGGTCTGCTCGACGAACGCGCCGTCGATGCGCGTCAGACCGGCCGAGCGCGCCGCGGTGTCGAGGATCTCGACCGCGTTCAGCAGGCGCCGCGCATCGCCGTCCGCGAAGCCGACCAGCCGACCGCGCGCCGCCTCGTCGAGCGCGATCCCCGTGCGCTCGAGCAGCCGCTCGAGATCCTCCGGCGCGAGGCTCTTCAGCACGTAGACCGCGGCCCGCGACAGCAGCGCGCTGTTCACCTCGAACGACGGGTTTTCGGTCGTTGCGCCGATGAAGGTCACGAGGCCGCGCTCGACGTAGGGCAGGAAGGCATCCTGCTGCGCCTTGTTGAAGCGGTG
>DKBI01000279.1:247-3273 GCA_002451175.1 Betaproteobacteria bacterium UBA6904 | reverse complement strand
GCCGCGCGCGGCCTGCGTCGGCGCCGCGAAAGTTGCCGCTTCGGCGATTTCGCCGGCATCGAAAATGGTGATGTCGGCCCAGTAACCAGGCCTGAGCAGGCCGCGATCCTCGAGGCCGAAGTTGCGGGCAGTCAGCCCCGTCATTTTGTAGATCGCGGTCTCCAGCGGAAACAGCCCGAGGTCGCGGCAATAGTGGCCGAGCACGCGCGGGAATGTCCCCCATAGCCGCGGGTGCGGCTTGGCGTCGTGCGGCAGGCCGTCGGAGCCGACCATGGTTTCATCGAACAGCAGGATGCGCTGGACGTCGCTTTCATCCATGGAAAAATAGATCGCGCCGGCGGGACTGAGCGCTGCGACAGCCTGCTCGCGGTCCACCTCCATCCGTTCGGCCGCCTCCGCGAGTTCCATGCCGGCTAGTTCCGGATGCGGCTTGGACCAGGTTACGAGTACGCGGCTGGACAGCGCGACGCGGTCCGCGCGCAGCATGGTGGAGGAGGCCGCATACGGGTAGCAATCGAGGCACACGCTTTGGCGTTCACCGGCCTTGCGTAGCAGTGCCAGGGTTTCGGCGGAACGTCCGTGATTGAGCGGACCCATCACTTTATGGTGTGAAATGACCACCGTTACGCCGACTTCCCTCCCGATGCGGAAGGTCTCCTCCATGGCTTGGGTGATGCGCTCGTCCTCGTTGCGCATGTGCGTGACGTAGCGACCGCCATATTCCTTGAGCGGACGCGCCACGGCGATGATTTCCTCGGTGGTGGCATGGGCGGCGGGCGGGTAGAAAGCGCCGGTGGACAGACCGACCGCGCCGGCGGCGAGCGCTTCGCGCACCAGCGCCTGCATGTGGGCGGTTTCCCCGGGGGTGGCCGCCCGGTCGAGCCGGCTCATGGTGGCGACGCGCAGGGTGGTGTGGCCGACCAGGCAGACGGCATTGGCCGCGGCCGGGCAGCTCTCCAGTTCCTCGAGAAAGGAGGCGAAGTCGGGAAAGCGGAATGCGCCGCCGTCGTCAATTAGGTCCAGCGGCGCGGGCGGCGAGGCGGCCACCAGCGGCGCGAGGCTGATGCCGCAGTTGCCGACGACGACGCTGGTCACGCCCTGGCTCACCTTGGGCGTCATCGCGGGATCGGACCGGAGCAGGCGGTCGTCGTGGGTGTGCGCGTCGATGAAGCCCGGCGCGGCGATGTTACCCGCGGCGTCGATTTCGAGTTCGGCGCGCGCTGCGCCCAGCTTGCCGATGTCCGCGATGCGCCCGCCGCGCACGGCTATGTCGCCGGCGTAGCGCGGCCGGCGGGTGCCGTCGATTATCAGGGCGTTGCGTATCAGCAGGTCGTAGCTAAGGCTCAAGGGCGGCGTTCCGTCGTGTCGATTTGCGTATCTTACGCGCTATGCGCGCCGTCAAATCACGGCGTTGCACATGGAGTAGACTTCGCATCTTCGGTGAGCCGGCATTGGAACACGCATCCGCACACGGGTGCCGGGACCAGATGCAGCGCGCAACGCAAAATGCAAGGGAGACGAAGCGATGAGCGGCAAGAACGGGGGCATGCGCAAGGGCCTCACGAGTTACGGCGACAGCGGCTTCTCGCTGTTTCTGCGCAAGGCCTTCATCAAGGGCGCCGGATACACCGACGACGCGCTCGACCGGCGCATCGTCGGCATCGTCGACACCGGCAGCGCCTACAACCCCTGCCACGGCAACAGCGCGCAGCTCGTCGAAGCGGTAAAGCGCGGCGTCATGCTGGCGGGCGGTCTGCCCATGGAATTCCCCGTCATTTCGATACACGAGAGCTTCGCCTCGCCCACGTCGATGTTCCTGCGCAATTTGATGTCCATGGACGTCGAGGAGATGATCCGCGCCCAGCCCATGGATGCCGTGGTGCTGATCGGCGGCTGCGACAAGACCGTGCCCGCGCTGCTCATGGGCGCGGCTTCCGCCGGCCTGCCGGCGATCCAATTGGTGACCGGCGCGATGCTCACGGGCTCGCACGACGGCGTGCGCGTCGGTGCCTGCACTGATTGCCGCCGCTACTGGGCGCGCTTCCGCGCGCAGGAGATAGACGAAGTCGAGGTTGCGCGGGTGAACAACCAGCTGGTGGCGAGCGTGGGCACCTGCTCGGTCATGGGCACGGCCAGCACCATGGCCTGCGTCGCCGAAGCGCTGGGCATGATGCTGCCCGGCGGCGCCTCGCCGCCCGCGGTGACCGCGGACCGCATACGCATCGCCGAGCGCAGCGGCGCCACCGCAGTGGAACTGGCGAATTCCCAGCTGACGCCCGACCGCATACTCACCGAAAAGGCATTCGAGAACGCGCTGCGCGTGCTGCTCGCCATCGGCGGCTCCACCAACGGCATCATCCATCTCACTGCGATTGCTGGTCGCCTGGGGATCGACCTGGATCTGGACCGTCTTGACGCCCTGGGGCGCGACACGCCGGTGCTGGTCGACTTGAAGCCCTCGGGGCTGCACTACATGGAGGACTTCCACAAGGCTGGCGGCATGCCGGCGCTGCTACGCGAACTGCGGCCCTTGCTGCACCTGGATGCGCTCACCGTTACCGGGCGCACCCTGGGCGAAGAACTCGACGCCGCCGGCCCCGGTTTCGTGCAGGACGTGGTCCGGCCGCGCGCGAACCCGATCTACCCGCAGGGCGGTATCGCCGTGCTGCGCGGCAATCTCGCCCCTGCGGGCGCGCTGATCAAGCAGTCCGCGGCCGATCCGAAGCTGTTCGAGCGCGAGGGACGGGCGGTGGTGTTCACGTCGCTGGACGACCTTGCCGCGCGCATCGACGCGCCCGACCTTGACGTCACGGCGGACGATTTTCTGGTGCTGCAAAACGCCGGTCCGAAGAGCGGTTATGCCATGCCCGAGGCGGGCTACCTGCCGATCCCGACCAAACTCTCGCGCGCCGGGGTGAAGGACATGGTGCGCATATCCGACGCACGCATGAGCGGCACGGCCTTCGGCACCATCGTGCTGCACGTCTCGCCGGAATCCGCGATCGGCGGGCCGCTCGCGCTGGTGC
>DKBI01000279.1:0-241 GCA_002451175.1 Betaproteobacteria bacterium UBA6904 | reverse complement strand
CTGGCCGTGTTCGGTACCAATTCCGAAGCCAATTCGCTCGCGGCGGACGAGCGCATGGAATTGCTTGAGAAGCTGGTGGAGGCCGGAATCGATCCGGCACGCATGATGCCGGGGACGGGCTGCTGCGCGCTCACCGACACCGTCGACCTCACGCGGCGCGCCGTTGCTCTCGGCTGCGCCGGTGTGCTGATGCTGCCGCCGTTCTACTACAAGGGCGTGTCCGACGACGGCCTGTTCGCGA